>CAZUEC010000100.1:0-7033 GCA_964618865.1 uncultured Roseibacillus sp.
AACTCATCACTCATGACTTAAGAAAAAACTGCCTGAACTTTCTTTCTCCGTGATGAGTCACTCACTCCAGCAAGCCAAGCTGGGAAGCACAAACTTAACCCACTGCGAAAATTCTATCCTCAATCACTTCATCGGAAGCCCTTAGCCCCCCAAATAGCTCATTTCCGCCTTTTTCACTGCCACTTGTCCACGTTCCTCAGAGTACCGATCTGCCCTCCGCTGCCAAGTCTCGCTCATCAATTCTCGAACCTCAACATCATCAGCTCCCGCTCGCAACAAAGACTTCACTTCTCTCCCCTCCCCTGCAAAGAGACACGTAAACAACTTCCCCTCAGCCGAAAGTCGCATCCTCGTACAATCTCCACAGAAAGGATTGGTCACCGACGCAATGACCCCAAATTCCCCCTTACCATCTAGAAAACGCCAGCGTCCCGCCACTTCCCCACGATAGTCCGCAGTGATCGGCTCCAAGGAGAACTCCTTCTCAACCGCTTCCACGATTTCGCGAGAGCTCACCACCTCCCTCATTTTCCAACCATTAGTTTCCCCAACATCCATATACTCGATAAAGCGCACAGTAACCCCACAATCTCGTCCCCACTTCACCAACGGTAAGATCTCTTGTTCGTTCACCCCCCGCTGAATCACCGCATTCACCTTCACCAGCATACCCTGTGCTAATGCCGCATCCACCCCCGCCAAAACCCGCTCAACCTTAGCTCCAACCCCATTCATCTGCGCAAAAGTATCGGGGTCCAAGGCATCAAGACTCACCGTCACCCGATTCAATCCCGCACGCTTAAGCCCCTCGGCATGATGAGCCAACAACACCCCATTCGTGGTCAATGCGAGATCCTCCACTCCTTCCAGCGCCGCGAGCAATCCCACTAAATCTTCAACTCCGCGACGCAGCAAAGGCTCCCCCCCAGTCAAACGCACCTTTTTAGCCCCTAAAGAAACCGCAACCCGAGTCACTTGCACAATCTCTTCAAAAGAAAGGACCTCCTTCCGATCCAAAAAGCGATAATCGGGACCAAAGACCTCAATCGGCATGCAATATCGACACCGAAAATTACATCGATCAGTCACCGAAATCCTAAGATCTCGTAAAGGGCGCCCTAAAGAATCGTTCACGAAAAGAAACCTGAGTCGATTCCTCTCCCTAACCAAGTGGAAAGACACCCGAATCGAATAACCCGCCCACTAGCGCTGCGCGTTTTCTTGTTTGCGCAAAAGATCTTTGAAGATCGGAAAAGTATCGTCGTAACCTCGGAGATCGACCCTCTTAGTCTTAGTATTCCGAAAGGCCACCTGAAAATTACGCTTCCTCTTCACAACCGTCCAAAAACCACTACTCAGCCTTTTCCAATCATCACCTTCTTTTACGTAGGCATAATAAGGAACCTGACCATTCGCTCGCACGTTCTTCAAATCCGATACCAACTCTGAAGTCCCCGAATTGATCTGAATCTTTTGCTCCCCAATTACTAAGCGCAACGGTTCGGGATTTATATTGGCAATTAAGAAACTCCCCAGCGGAAACCCTTTAGCCGAATCATCGAACGCTACTATATGATAAGGAGCCTCCGCATCCTCTGAGGGGAAAAAGACAAGCAAAATCTCCTTGAGCGATTTCTTAATGCCCACTTTGCCCCAAGACTCAAACCCCCCATCGCGTGGTTCACCCACACGTATTTCGTTCCCAATCAAAGTCATTTTCTGCTGATTGACATCGAGATATTTCTTTAAATCACATTTCACTTGCGAAACGCCATCCACATCTCCCGAAAGCGTCACCTCTTTCAAACCTGCGCTGTAACGAAAGCAAAGAGTGCGCACTTCAACTTCCCGCGGTTCTTGTCCCCACAAGGGAAGCAGAGCCTGAATCAATAAAAGTAAAAAAACTCTCTTCATGCTTACGACATTGAATCAGTAATTAAGAAGAAACGCAGTAAGAAAAACCTACACCTCTTGCGCATCTAACCAACGGAAGGACACTACTTGGAAACGGCGTCCAAAATTTTGATTTACCACATTGAGATCATCAAACTCAGTTCCCGGAGATTGCGACGAGTCCACAAAGTCAGGCATCCTCTGCACGATCGCCTCACACCAAACTTCTGCCTTCACTCGACCATTTTGATCAACCGAATTTCCATAAGAACGAACTCGGAAAGTATCTGAACGAACCGAAATAACCGAACCAATCTGTTGCAAGAGATCTCCTTGAATGAGGGTAGCAGGCGAACCTTCTGCCGTATTTCCAATCAGAGCATCCGGATTAGGAACCCGTGGATCAACATCTACGATTCCAACTCCATCCTCCAACGAAAAGAGCACTCCCTCATCTCCAATCCCTGCCTGATCCGAATTTAGGTTAGGATCATTCGTCAGATCAATCGCATCTTGAAGCACTCCACTGAGCACAAAATTATCCGTAGTCCCGCCAATCCGACGGTTAACGAACTCACCAAACGAAAGAAACGGGCCTTCATCTTGCGCGCATCGTAACTGAATTTGTTCAACGATATTCTCAGCCAAGAGTTCGCACTGCTCTTCTGTAAGTTCATGGAAACCAAGCCAACGCTCAGCTCGACGGAGAGCATCATTGCCAATATCTCCAGAACCAGCGGCAAAGGTCAAATCATCGTTACTCTCACTATAGCTAGGAAGGAGTCGCGTGAGTGGAGTCGCTTGCGAGACCATATGAGAATCATTATCCCGAGTTGGAACACTGAGCTCAAAAGCACTCATTAACAGAGCTTTCCAAGCTAACACCGAAGTCGAATGGACATTAAAAGCTCCCTCTAACATTTGATGTCCTGCTAATTCACGAGATGCCATCTCAGGATTTTCACTCAAGTCCGAAATGATTTCATCAATATCTTCTCCTCGTCCGAGATTTGGCTGTAAACGAGGAGTGAGAGTATTTCGTCCCTCAAAGAAATTCGTCAGAGCTTCCGTATTATCCTCATTCATTCCCTTACTAATCCCTGAAAAGTAAAAGGAATCCCACAGACGTTGATTGAGTAGATACGAATGATCAACGAAGCTTCCAGCTACCGCTTGATTAGTTTGGAGTAAAGGGTGAGCAAAAGAATTTCCTAAAGGATAATTAAAGAAAGGAGGCCTAACAGCTGAAATGAGATTGGCGGCCTGAAATTGACCAATGGAAACCATCGGGCTCGTAGGAAGAGTAAACATCGGAGAAGCCGTAAGACCAGTTTGCGCACTCTGTCCGGGTCCGAAGTAACCTCGATTCGTCTCGGGATCGATCTCCACCATCGGAAAAGAATTCGCACTTGTAACCTCACGAAAGCTAAATTCGTAACTCTGCACTGGTTGGGGAGCCTCATCTTCATCCTGTTCGTATGAAGACAGAACTGGATTCCCAAAAAGCCATCCCTTAGTCGGACTCTGCAAATCCTGTGACGTTTTCGCAGTCATTGTGAAAACCGCAAAAGGAGTCTTTCCTCCCTGATCAGTATCACCCTCGTTCTGGACAATTGTCCCTGCCGGAAAAGAGCGTTCGATAATCGTATCCGTATCCCCTTCTTCGTACAAACGCTCTTTTTCACGAACCGTAAAAGAACTACCCAAAGTCTGATTACTATCAATTCCCCCAAGTTGGTCCATCTCAACTAACATCGTGAAATCATCTCTAGACTCTTCCTCATCATCTGTTTCCGCATCATTGTTAGCCAGCTTCGCCTTCACCACGATCGAATCTGTCGGCCGAAGAATCACAAAATGATACCAACCCTGCGAAATATTTTCCCTTTCAAAACTATAGAGAGTTGATGTCGTACGATTCGCATTATTTCGCCCTAGATGATCAAATCGAAACCCTCCCACATTGTTAAAACCTTCGACCATATCCACGTCCTTAATCAGAGAACCTCCGTTAGACGAACCTACATCGCCAGAACTTTGGATTAAAAAATCATTAGCTACATCACCAAAACTCGCCCCTTCCTCCACGAATATTGAGAACACCTTATTCTCACCTGGTTGCAAGGTTATGGGATCTCTAGTCAGTCCACTAGACATGTTTCCACCCCTTATATTGAATGAAAAATTGGTAATCGCATTCGTTTTATTTCCAAACCACACAAAGTTAGAAAGCGGCCAGAAAGAACGGTTAATACGAGATGATTGCGTTTCAATAACACGAATATCAGTAGCCGCGGTACGCCCCGCCTGCTTCCCAAACCGAAACCCTAAAGGGAGCTTATCCAAGCCAATCGACATCGAACTGAACTGAATCGGAACTGAATAAGGATTCCACAGTGTCACCACCGGTTCAAAGGCCAACCAGGCCCGAAGATGAGTACCCGCAAAATTTGGGTCAGCCATAGAATAAGCGGACTCATGACCCCCGCCATTCACTTTGCTCAACCCAATCGGATGCGTCACCATCGAAAAGACGATCTGCATTTTAGCAATCACAGGTTTGAGCGTCAGCGCTGATGGACTGGAATCCCTCGCACTGACGTCTACTTGAGCAAGATTTCCAGTGACATCAACCGGAGTCGTCGCATCCGCTCCCTGAAAATTGAGATACTGATTGTAGTAATCAGAAAGATAAGACCAATGAGGATCCGCCACTCCAAATGGAGCCCGATTCCCAGAATAGACCCGAGTGCCATCTAGCAGATTTTCCTCAAGAATAGTCGTCAAATCTCTTTTCAACCCCCCATTCACAACATCGGAAAGAACCCCACGAGAATGAGTCGTAACATCGAAAAAATGCTCTTGCGAAGGTGCATTCATTCCTCCCACACCAGCTGCTGCATCTAAACTTTTTAAAGTAAGCAACTTGCTCCAATCCTCTTCATTTTCTGGATCGTATTCGCCAATCTCCAGTGCATCTCGATGAGAACGCTCGGGAAAAGTCAGGCCCGCAGTCAAATGCGCACTATCAAAAGGTCGTTCCTCATTCTGAACAAGATCAAGGCGAGCCTTAGTATCCTCGGCCAACACCGTCCAAGCGATCTGACCCATTGATTGCTCATTCTCATCTTCCAGAGTCAATCGCTGCGCGCGAATTTCAGGCTCCGCAGTCGAAGTCCCAAAGGTTCCCTCTCCCAACATGCGGACCGTATCCCCAGTCACTGCACTTGAGCCAAAACCTAAATCCGACTCGTCTTCGAGAAGAATCTGACTCGTCAACCATCCCTTAAAACGCTCCGCCTTCTCACTCGTATAGTTTGGCGCATTGTTATCTTGTGTGGGATCCCAACTCCATGAATTCCAAGCTCCAACTAAATGCGGCTGTTGAGTATCAGGAAAAATAGTCTCTGCCGGTGCAGACACCGCTTGGTCCGGCCCCATCGTCTCTTGGAGCTGAGCCAAAGCCATTTGCAACGCAAGGCGAGCATTTGCTTGCGCCTCACGAAAGTCGGCACCATTTCGACTCCCCCTCAAAGTACTTGTCGAAAGCGATAAAAGGGCAACCGCAATCAAGGTAAGAAGAATCATCAAAGTGACTGTGGCCACGAGAGAAAAACCCGCAGACTGCTTATGTGCTACTTTAGTCTCTTTCATCTGTAATTACATAATAACGACAAAAGGATTTCATCGCAAGCATTAAGACTTTAAACGTTCTACCTTCTATCTACTTTCGATAGGCTAGCGTAACTTCTCAACAAATCAGCAAAAAACGTACCTTTTCCACTTTTTCGCTTTTAAAAGGCAAAAAGTCTCAAAAATTCGATTTTCCAATTGCAACGAGATTACAGCTATCTTCCAAGAAACGACATCAAAATTGGCAGTAACCCCTACTTACCTTCTACGGTCATGATTCCCTTCATCACCCCGAAGTGCCCTGTAAACGTACAGAGATAATCATACTTACCTGCCGTCGGAGCCGTGAAAACAACCGTCTCACTCTCACCAGGGCCAAGAATCTTAGTCGCCACGATCACCTGCTCCGCATGTTCCTTTTTCACTGGAAGACCCGAAGTCCGCGCATTTGGAATGCAATCAATGGCAAAAGCGGGAACATTCGTTCCTTCTTTCACAATGACAATGTTATGACCTGCCGCGTTTTTAGGCACCTTCCCAACATTGGAAAAAGTAAGCGCCACCGTCTGCCCTTCTTGCACCGAAAATTCCTTCTTGTTGAACTGCAGACTGTCGTTTCCTTCGATTGTGATCTCAACGTCCGCTTTTTTCTTCTCAGAAGCAGATTCTTTGGTCGCCACTTCTTGAGCGACAGTCGTTCCAAGCTGCAAGGCAACGATAAATCCGGTAGTTATTAGTAAAGTCTTCATGGTGGTAAAGAGAACTCCTTATACTTCCCTATACTGCAGGGAGCAAAAGTTTTATTCAAAGAACAGCCCCCTAACATCTACTGGTTACGCATAAAATCAGCCACCCCAGCAAAAAAAGCCATCAACTCAGAAGCCGATTCAGCTTCTATGCTTTCCGCCTGCAAAGCACCCTTCATCAACTCTAACCAACGATCTCGCTCAGACTCTCCAATCGCAAACGGCATATGCCGAGCTCGAAGGCGTGGATGCCCTCGTTCACGAAGATAAGTCTCATCTTGACCAAAACGAAATTTCAAAAAAGTTGCAAATCGATGCTCAGCCCCCTCCCAATCGTCCTGTGGATACATCGGCCCAATCAATGAATCTCTCCTCACCCGCTCATAGAAAGCCGCCGCAATCCCTTCAAAACCTTTTTCGCCTATCGATTGCCAAAGTTCTTCCTCGTCCATCTATCACGGAAAATGCTCTAATATTCTACCGGTGAGAATCTTTTTCGACAAAAGCTACAGGGACTTTGATTGCGATTCATCAAATTCTCCGACAACATCACCTCGCTAGAAACGTTCCAATAACAGCAACTTTCTTTCTATGTCTGAAGACCACTCCTCTTTCCAACTCCTTCCCGCCGCAGAAGTGGCACGCCTTCTCCCTAATTACAGCGAAATCAGATTTCTCGCCCAAGGAGGAATGGCCGCAGTCTACCGTGGAATACAAACCACCCTCGACCGACCCGTCGCCATCAAAATTTTACCTCAGGA
>CAZUEC010000101.1:0-2100 GCA_964618865.1 uncultured Roseibacillus sp.
TCAAGAAATTCTCTCTCGGCGATAAACGAACGAACTTTTGGAAAACGGTCTAGAGAATGGGGCTGAGCGGTTTTTGAGAGGGTTGTTGGCTCAAGCGCATTTGATGGGCTCTGACAAATCCTGCTTGGGAAAAACTAAAGGTAGCTCCGAAGATCATCCCTAAGAGGCGTTCATCGAAGGGGTTGGATGTTGCGGATTCTGAGAGGATGCAAATCGCGACTATTGCTGGGAGGA
Organism: uncultured Roseibacillus sp.; assembly: GCA_964618865.1. GTDB lineage: Bacteria > Verrucomicrobiota > Verrucomicrobiia > Verrucomicrobiales > Akkermansiaceae > Roseibacillus. Next base: position 235 of record CAZUEC010000101.1, read on the forward strand.
AGAGGAGCCAATAGTCGGGCCCAGGAAGGCTTGCGTTGGCGGCAGCGCTTGTAATGCTGAAGGCCATGGCTGTTAAGAAGAGGCCAATAAAGGCGATGAGGGCAATAAACCCTCCTGAAAATAATGAGTAAGTCCAAATGGAGTGACCTGCATACCAGAGGTCGGAAGATTCTTCTTCTAGTCTGTCTGCTTCGTAGACTTGATAGAGTTCGGGGAAGAAGTCGTCATCCCAGTAAAAGGAGGCTCCCACTCCTTTTCCGTTAATATAGTGAAGAGGTTCTTCATCGAGGATATCGAAAATGGCTTTTGCTTCGGCTTGGCGGGTGAGTAGGGAAGGGTCGTTGGCCATATTTCGATCAGAGGTTGGGCTGAAGAGGCGTTCTTCCCAGCGAATGAGGGTGCTTGGAAAGGCGAGAAAGATGCCTCCAACAAAGACTACGACGACAATTCCGACGACGAAGACAGGCAAAACCCTTTTGAAGAGTTCTTGGATTCGAAAGGCCCCCCACTGCAACCCAAATACGTAGAATAAAGAAGAAGCAAAGGCGGAAGCGGTGATGGGAAAGAGTAGGGAGCGGGTAATGGAAAGCAGCATGGCGGTGAAGAGCGCGCCTGCTGCGACAAGCATGGTCCAATGGAATTTGCTTCTTAATAAAATGGAGCATCCAATGAAGGCTGCGGACCAGCTGAGTGCAGGGCTTAGGATTTCTGCTCGGGCTGTTTCTATCGTAGAGGAAGTAAAGAATAGGCCGTAAATTAGACGCCAAATGATATTGGTGACTGCGGTTAGAAAAACGGGGGTGGCTAAGTTCGCTAGTCGAACTCCTGCTCCAGCAGCGACATGAGCATTGAGCATCGCGGCAAAGGAGAGAAGGAAAGGAAGTCCGGTTCGAAAAAATCTTCCTGGAGGGACTCCTTGGATCAGCGCATTGCCGGTCATGTAAAGGAGGAAGAGCCCCCAGATTGCTAACAACCAACCTCCGGGGCGAACGGGGAGAAAGGGGGCTCCTATCACCAACATGATGATGGTGGTCAGAATGGCAATTCCTAGAAAGCCAAACTGAATCAATTGAGAGATTGGAGTGGCGTTTTCAGCTTTGTAGTCGAAGGCGAAAGATAACATGAAAATCCAAAAGAGGATTTCAAGGCATCGTTTTTGCCAATTCGTGGGCGGCGAAACGGGGTCTGGAGCATCCGCGAGCAGCATGGCAGAAAAAGAGGAGGGAGGTTGGCTACCATACTTTTGGCAGCATTCTACCGAGGGATATTATGGCGGAAGGACAAAATAGCACGACTCAATCCTGTAATCCCGTGACTGAGTCGATGGACTTTTTATAAGCGTCCTTCATCGACATCGATGTAGTCGCAGAATGAGTGAATGTCGGTTCGGTTTTGAAAACCAGATTCCTCAATTCGGGAAGCGAGAGTGGAGGAGAGATCATCGCGAAAGCCTCGATTAAGAAGGTAGGATTGAAACCACTGCAATTCAAAGTCTGTGCGTTTTAAGCCGTTTTGTTTGGCCCAAAGGAGAGCTTCCTCATTCGAGGCGCCGCTTAGGATTTTTTCTTTGAGGTTCTCATACGGGACGCCTAAAAATTGGCAGATCCAGAGGTCCATTCCTTTGCCGAGATTGGCATGTAATTCAGGATGGAGATCGCCGGCGGCATGGAGGCGCACTTTTTCGGAGAGACGTGGAAAGTAAGGGAGCCCGTCGAGTTCGTTTCGGGGGGAGCAAGGATGCAATTCAGCCATGGGTTAACTTTTATCAAAAATCACTTCAATTCAAGCTCTCCTCTTGCGGATTACTGGTTGCTCGTTTCGAATTCGAACGAGCTTTTCAAACTTTTAAGCAACTTTGGATTGAGT
>CAZUEC010000101.1:2200-7031 GCA_964618865.1 uncultured Roseibacillus sp.
GGTTGGCTTTTTGATAGAGTTCGAACCAATGACGAGTCTCCTCTGTTGCGAGGTGTCTGTGCCCGGGAAGGAAGGGGAGTTTGCTTGGGATAAAGCCGGCATTACTCAGCGCTTCGGCAGGTTGCACTTCGGGAACTCCTTTTGTGCGATCATTCCAGCCGATCAAAACGTAGCCGCCGGGTTTGAGCGAATAGGCGAGTTGCTGAGCCATGGTCGCAACATCTGCTCGCTTGGTGATTCCATGGCCAATGATTCCGTTGGCGATAACGAGATCGAATTGTTCTTCTTGAAAGTGATTTTCGAGTTCTAAGACGGAACCGGTGACGTGTTCTCTTGCCCCAAAAGCCTTGCGATCTTCTTCGATATCGATGGTGGCGTACTTGTGGTGATTGAAAACTCTCTGGTGATGAAGGTTGTACCATTCACAGCCGATATCGAGAACGGAGGAGATTTCGGGATTGTTGGCAAGACCTGGCAGGATCAGATCCTGAAGGATCTTTCGGTCGGGAATGTTCGCAAATTTGTCTAAATAGACTTTTTTCCACTTTAGATGGTATTTAATGGTTTGGAGAATGGGGAAGTTAAGCATGCTTATTTGTACTAGGGTGAACAGGGGGTGAGAGAGTTCGAAAGACTAAGATATTCCCATTGATTGATATTTTTTATGAATTTCCGCATGTTTTTTTTTAAATAGGGAGTAAGCTTAGCTTTTTGTGGGGAATTCGGTTTCGTTCCAAAGTGCTGGGGAGGGTAGAAAAGGGGAAATTAAGGGTCAAAAAGAAGTCTCGATCTGCTTTGTTGGCTGTTGCCAACGTGGACTGGGCAGGGAAGAGATAGCTTGTGAAGGGGCTTTGATCGCAGGTTTTTCGGAGGGTGGGTTCTTAAAAACCTTCATTTTTGCCAAAATCCTCTTGAAAACTGCTCCAAAAAGCTTATCTCGTCCGCCCTCATGGCAAGAAAATGCTGGAAAGCTAGAAATGACCGGAAGGCGAAAACTGTCGCCCGTTACGCTGATCTTCGTCACCAACTGAAGAAAGAGAAAGATTATGTTGGTCTTTCCATGCTTCCGCGAGATGCGAGTCCGACTCGGCTCGTGAACCGTTGTGTGATTACTGGACGTCGTCGTGCTTATTTGCGTCGTTTCAAGATGTCTCGGATTACCTTCCGCGAGTATGCTTCTGCAGGGATGATTCCCGGCGTGACAAAGTCGAGCTGGTAGTGGTATTCTCGATCGAGAACTGAGGAAGGGGGTCGCAACAACCCGTCCCTTCCACCCCCGAATGCCTATCTACGAATACCTTTCTGAAGAGCCGGATAATCCGGAGCGAAGTTGTCGTATCTGTTCAAAGGGGTTTGAATTGCGGAGGCCTGTTGATCGACCTCCGCTTGAATTTTGTCTTTCCTGTAAAAACCCTGTCCGGAAGGTAATCAGTCGCGTGAATTCGCCTACGATTACTAAACCCTTTTCACCCACCGATGCCAAGAAGGCCGGCTTCACCGTGTTAGAAAAACGCGATGAAGGAGTATTTGAGAAGCTCTAGCCCTGATGTTCGACTTCTTTATCATTGCGTCAGCGGGAGGTGAGGTTGACTACAGCACTTATCCGACTTGGGTCGAAGCTGGGGTTTCCGTCTTTTGGATTGTTCTTTTACTTCTCGGTAATGCTTTCTTTGTGGCCTCGGAGTTTGCTATCGTTAAGGTTCGTCCTAGTCAGGTGGAGACTGCGGGCAAGCTTAGGGGGAAAGCCTATGCTACGGCGGAAAAAGTAGTGGGCCATCTCGATGGCTATCTCTCAGCTAACCAGCTTGGGATTACTCTTTCCTCACTTGCTCTAGGTTTTATTGCGGAACCTTTTGTTGGTAGGCTGATTGGGCCTACCTTGCATCAGTTTAGTTGGTTTCCTGAAGATTATATTAAGCAGTTCTCTTTCTTCACTGCTCTTGTTCTCTTTACTTTCCTTCATGTAGTTGTGGGTGAGCTTTTGCCTAAGTCGGTTGCGATTCGTAAGCCTCTCGAAACTACTCTTGCTCTCGCTAAACCTTTACGTTGGTTTTATGTCGGGAGTTGGTTTGCCATTTACTTTCTCAATGGCACTGCTAATCGGCTGCTTAAGCTTATTTTTCGAATGGATCCGGCAGGAGAAGGGGAAGTGCATAGTTCTGAGGAGTTAGCTCTACTGGTGCAGGAAAGCGGAGAATCAGAAGAGGTGACCAAAACGGAAAAGCAGATTCTCATCAATGCCCTCGAGTTAAATGATCTCAGTGTTAAGGAGGTAATGCTACCTCGTAGTGAGGTTGTTGCCTTGGATTTAGAAAAACCATTCGAGGAGAATCTCGCGCTTGCGATTCGGACGAAGCACACTCGCTTTCCTTTAGTTCGTCGTCACTTTGATAACACGGTGGGTTTGATTCACATCAAGGATATCCTTAAGCTTGTGCGTGATGAAGCTCCCGACCTGATGAAGATTAAGCGGGACCTTAAGGTGGTGCCTGAAACGATGCCGTTAGATGGTTTGTTAGAGTTTTTCCTCAAAGAAAAAGCGCATTTGGCGATGGTGGTGGATGAATATGGAGATTCTGCGGGTCTCATTTTTATGGATAATATTATGGAGGAGTTGGTGGGTGATATTCAGGACGAATTCGATAATGAAGAAGCCAGTTACACCAAGGTCAATGATTCTGAATATGTGGTGGAAGGTTCTCTGGGAGTGAACGAACTCGAAACGATCTTGGAGGACTTTAAGATCGAGGCCAGTGAGGTCACTACTATTGGGGGTTATATTACCCAACTTTTGGAGCGTTTCCCTGAACCAGGGGAAACCGTTCGTATCGATGGTTATGAAGCTCGCGTCACTAGTACTGATGGTCGCCGAGTGGGACAAGTTTACCTTCGTCGCCTCACTGAGATAGAACTTGCCGAAGGAGAGGCTGATGTCGCCTGAGTTTCGTCCTCCCGTTTTTCAGCATCTGGATAGTCAGCAGACTCCACTTGGTCTTCTTAGTTTACGTCGTCGCACTGTGCCATCCCTTGATCATCGTGAAGTTCACGAAGTGGTCCTTGGAGAGGCTTTTTTAATGTCGAGTCTCTTTACGGTAGTCGAAGAGGCTTTGTCCGATTTGGGCTTGGCTGCTGCTTGTGATGACCTGCAAGGTCAGCCTTTTCTCGATGTTGTGGTAGGTGGTCTGGGTTTGGGGTTCACTGCACAAGCGGCTTTGGTTTATCCGGCGGTGAAGTCTTGTTACGTTGTGGATTATTTACAGCCCGTCATTGATTGGCACCGCCAAGGTCTTGTTCCTTTAGGGGAGGAGTTGACTGCAGATTCGCGCTGTCAGTTTGTGCATGGCGATTTCTTCGAACTTGCTTTAGTGGGAGAGGGGGAAGAGCATTTTGCTCCAGGTAGTCCGGAGAAAAAGTTCCATGCGGTGCTTCTAGATATTGATCATTCTCCTACTAAGCTACTGCACGAGCGGCATGCTAGTTTTTACGAACCAGCTGGATTATCTAAGATGGCGAGTAAGCTGCATCCTGGTGGCGTTTTTGGTCTCTGGTCTGACGATGCTCCAGACGAGGAATTTTTGACGAATCTTCGCGCAGTCTTTGCGACCGTGGAGTCGCATATTGTGACCTTCGATAATCCGATTCAGGACTGTCAGAGTGAGAGTACCGTTTATGTAGCTCAGAGATGAGGAATGGTTATCCTTTTCCGTCTAAATACACCACTTACCCTTGAAGCGGCGAAAGCGTGATTTTTCACGCAGCTGATGGGTCTGGCCTTGTAAGGAGTAAGTGGCAATGAATTCGACCTTGCCGGTTTTGTCCTCTTTGCCGCCTTTGGATTTGTGAATGATTTCTAGCTTACGCCAACTGGGGTCCCAAATGGTTTCGTCGAGTTTGTGAGCTAGTTTTTTCTCTCGTTTATCGGGATGGGTGGTTGCCACAAGGTAATCGATGAGTCGAAAGAAGAATGCGGTGTAGCGCGAGCGCATTAATTGCTCTGCGGTCTCAGGTTTGGCGCGGCCATAGTGGAAGAGCATGCAGCATTCGGCGTAGCTCTTTTCTCGTGAGCAAGGACAGGGCGATACCTCGCGTTCACGTGGAATTTTCACTCGTTCGTCTGCCATGCGGTGAAGAGTATTCAAAAGGAATTTGGGATCAAAGATAGAAAAGAAGAGGGATGTCGTCGAAAACGGTTTCTGTCGCATTAAACGGTATCATTGAGTTTAATTTGAAGAGCTGTTTTTTCGCTTGTGTGCTGGGGTGAGGAGTTAAAGCTAGGAGGGATGAAATGGTTGATGGTGCTTGGAATAAGTTTAACAGGGTTTCTATTTGGAGCTGAAGAAATGAAAATGATTGAAATTGGTGAAAAGGCACCCGCAATTGAGCTGAAAGATGCCGACGGGAAAGAGTATTCTCTCGGGAAGCAGTTGGAGCAGAGTCCCGTGGTTATTTTGTTCTATCGTTCAGGTGACTGGTGACCTCCTTGCAAGAAGCAACTGGTTCAGTTGCAAGCAGGAGTTTCGAAGATTGAAGACGCTGGCGCAGTATTGTGGGGAGTGAATATTGATTCTGTCGAAACCTTAAAAGAGGTTCGGACTCAATTGGACATTAAGTTTCCTTTGCTTTCGGATGCGGGCGCTCAGGTCATTAATGCCTATGGCATTCGGAACAAGGAGAAGGACGGCACTGGACAAGAAGGTTTAGCTATTCCGATGACCTTGATCATCGATAAGGATGGGGTGGTGAAGGATAAGTTAGCCCATGAGGGCGTGGGCAGAAGACATGGAGTGGCAGATATCCTTGCCGCTTTGGAAAAAGTCTCAAAAGAGAACTA
>CAZUEC010000102.1:0-7026 GCA_964618865.1 uncultured Roseibacillus sp.
ACTTATTCAGTCGTTACATGAGGCCCTTCCAGAGCAGATGCCAAAACGCTTTAACTAAGGAGCTGGCGAGGAAAAGGCTCTGAAGAACATCCGGGGGTCGGTTCCTGTGAACTGATAAGTGCGCCGGCGATAGGATGAACCAATCGGGGAGGGGAGATCGTTGATCATGGGCAATTCGGTAGTGACCCAATTCTGAAGGTCGGAGCTGCGTTCCGCGACGGGCTCTTGGCCCGCGGGGCTGGTGCCAAGTCTAATGTCAAAGCTGATGTCAAAGCTGATGGCTCCGTTTTCGGGAGTAAAGCTAACGACAGGTCGCGAGTTTGCATCGGTTGGGTCGCCTCCGTAGAGAAATTCTTCGAAATCGGAAGAGCCATCGGAGTCGGTATCGGTCTGTGCCGAGGGGTTGGAAAGATTGAAGGACTGGACCCAGCGTTCAAAAGGGGTGGCAATGAAGGCTGAGAAGTCTTGTGGACGATCGGCGTTCGTGGAGCTATCAGCAAAGAGATTGGGTGCGCCAAAGGTGGAGCTGCTTGACCCAGGATCGTAGCCATCGAGACCGCCTCCTTCTACGCTCAAGGCGGTGATGGAGGGGCTGGGATCATCCTCTAATTCGAGAATTTCCGTATCTCCGATACCTTCTAGTCCACCGATGCCTTCTCCCGCTGGTCCGAAGAGGGTTTGGCTATTTCTATCGAGGATGCGAACGGCGGTATTGGCCGGGGAGATCGCGAAGTCCGCTCCGGCGGTAGTCATGAATTCACTATCACCATAGTTGATATTCGCGGAGGCATAGCCTTGCGTGGTGAGATTATTGGTGCGGCTGATGTTGGTGGTTTCGGTGCTTAGGGTGAGGATGGTGCCGCTGGGGAGGTCTTTCCAAAAAGGAGCTTCGTTTAAGCTTGCGGTACTCAGGGGAGTGAAGACTCCTCCCTCGACACTACCGATTTCAATAGTCCACCCGCTGGCATCGACTAGGCTGGGTCCACCGTCTCCTGTGATCACGAATTCGATCCACTCGCCGCCGTTTCCTAACACGCGGCCGAAGAACGAGTCCATGGAAGCTGTTTCTCCGGCATCAGGGATGCCTCCGAGAAATCTATCGGCATCGACCGCATTATACTCGTTGAGAATGATGGGGCTGGATGTTGGATGGACATAGATGCTATAGTTGGCCTGTACATTGTTCGTTTCGGCCACTCCATCTGAGAGTTCTAGTGAGAGGATCGTTTCGCCCACATCGGCTGCAGTCGGGGTCCCTGAAAGGAGAGCGGCTCCGTCCACGATGGGACCAATGGTTAACCAAGCGGGCGTGTTAATTGCGGTGAGGGTGAGAGTGTCGCTGGCATTGGGATCTGAGACTTGGATGGAAAAGTTGTGAATAGCGAGCTCGGTTCCTGTAATTAGGCTTACCCCTCGAGTCCCTAGAAATTCGGGTGACAAGGGAGGAGCAGGCTCGGCAACAGTGCCTGGAGAGGCCGTATCCGCAGGAGTTTCTAAGCTTTCGCGGGCTCCGAATTCTCCATCCATACTTAACTCTCCGGGAATCAAGCCGCCATCTTGTAAGCGGGCAAATGAGCGACCGGTGGTAGCTGGTCCAAATTCGAATTGATTCAAAACAGATCCGTTGGAGTCAAAGAGATAAAGAGTTTCGCCCTGACTGCTGAGTCCCGAAACTTCTGAGATGAACTCTGTTCTTGCGAAGATGCGAATCTCATTTGGAATCTGCCAGGTCTGGCGAAAGGCGGTGGCATCGTCTTCTCTCAGGACAATGAGCGAAGCTCCTGCAGCCAAGGTAAAGTTGGGGAAAAATGAGCGCTCTGAGACAGTCAAGGAATCGGCGAAGCCAATGCCATTGACGTTGACTGCACTTGCTCCGGTATTGGTGACCTCAAACCAGTCCCCATTGTTTGCGCTAGTGGGATGATCGCTGCTCGACATGATTTCAGTGATAATCAGCTGTCCTTGGGTCAAAGAGGTGAGGAAGAGGAGGATGACTGCACTTTTATTCATCAGAGAAAGAAGTTCTCACAGCATCCTACAATAGGAAACTGAAAAATTGATGTCGTTGCCGGTCATCTCACTCGTTATTCGCCCGGAAAAATGAAGGAAGAACTCATAATGGATGAGAGTGGGTAGTGGGTTAAGTTGGAGAAAAGTAGTGTCCTTGATGATGAAGGGTCACGATTCCGCGTGAGAGAATCGCGAAAAATCCCCGTTTTTTCTGAACGGAGCGTGGGTTATTATTATTTGTAACTTACTCATAAAAAAAGAATTACGATTTTTTTAAGGAAATTAAAAATTTTTAAATTCTTTGTATTTACATAGTCTATTCATGTGTTATCTTTCAAGTTGTTTCTTAGCCATGAAAATATTTACTCACTCTAAAAGAAAATTCTCAAAAGGTAGAGACTTGGGGTTTTCCTTAGTGGTTACTGTTGTCTTTGTGATTTTGTTGGCTCTCTTAAGCTTGGGGCTTCTTTCACTTTCATCGATCACTTTAAGAAGTAACCAGAGCGGCATGAATGAAGCGCAAGCTCGCTCAAATGCACGCTTGGCCTTGGCCTTAGCGATCGGGGATTTGCAAAAATATGCTGGCCCAGATGCGCGGGCTACGGCTTCAAGCCAATTTGCTGGCGATGGCAGAACTCTTCGTCACGTAGCAGGCGTTTGGGAGTCTACGCAAAGAAACCCGGAAACAGTGACAAGCTCTGATTATGACGATGATTATCAGGAGGATTTTTTCTTGAGTTGGGTGATGTCTCACCCAGATGAGGAGGAGAAAACGAACCCTTCTCTCTCGATTGACTCGCTCCCGACGGTGCCTCTTGTCGGCGAGGGGACTCTCGGCTCGTTAGCTAATATTCAAGATCAGGTAGTGGCTCCTAAAGTTCCATTAATAAACGGGGAGACGGGAGAAGTGGAGGGAAATTACGCTTTCGTGGCGTTGGATGAGGGGGTGAAGGCTCGTATCGATCAGGGCTTCCTTCCATATGGAAACAGGGAGGGAACGGCTTCTGCCAACTTAGGGACTAGTCGACGTAATAATTTATCGAACACTTCTACCTTTAGTGACTCTCGAGCTGAGAGCTTTGATTTAAGCGATGAGGGCAACGCTTCCGAGTTGAGCCGAGTGCTGAGCTTGAAGAATGCCGAGTTGGCGACGAGTACGTTAGCTGCAAACCCACAAGAGCTCCGCGCTGGGTTTCATAATTTCTCAAACGCGAGTGAGAGTGTCCTCAGTAATCAGGCAGAGGGAGGCTTAAAGCTTGATTTAACAACTCTATTCTCACCTGCTGAGCTACCACGTGGTCTACCAGATACGAGTGTCTATGAATCATTCTTTGGTATTACCGAAAATCCCGCTGCTCCTTTATGGGGACAGCTCCATGGTTATAGTAGGATTTATCAAGATTTACTTAGCGGGACTTCTGCTCAGCCGTCGGTAGAGATGAGCACTCCCAATGGATGGCGAGCGGGAGAAAAGGAGGAGAATGAGCTCGGAGGTCAGGAAGGATTTACTCATAATGCTATTCTCCAACAGCCTACCGGAGCTCTTCTGCTCCCTACAATTGCGAAGGTGCAAGTGTTCTACTCTCTCGTAGCGCGTGATATTTTTGATTATCGGCAAGGAACAGATCCTGGCGCAGGTGAACGGACGCAGCTTCATAGTCCTTGGGGGAATCGTTATCGTAATTCTGATTACGATTATCTCATGCACTTAATGGTTACCCCTGTTATCACCTTGCATAACCCTTACAATGTCACGTTGAATTGCGAGAATCTACGTGCCGAATTTATTAACGTTCCCATGGCTGTGCAAACCTTTCGAGACGGGATTGCGCAGGTGAGCGAGCCAGTTCCAGTGGGCCGAATGGTTGCCCGTATTGAACAGGGGGCTGGGGATGGTTCTGCTCAAAAGCGCTTTGGGATGACTCTTGGTGAAGCTCCTAATTTTCAAGTAACCTTACAACCCGGAGAAGCTAAGGTGTTCTCTCCATCTATCCCCCCATCTCACACATGGGAAGCTGAGATCAGGGCGCGTGGACAGTTCTTCTTCGACTTTCGCTCCGAGGTCGGAGGTTCAGGAGATGTTGATACCTCTAGAATTGCCACCGTCGAAGGGTGGACAGGCCCAGGAATTGGTTTTGATTTGGACTGGTTTTGTCCTGATGATTTGCGCTTGGTGAATTCGGACGTTGGAACGGATGGTCAGAACATTAATCGAACTGGCATCCTTGCTGTTAGGCCAGATGATGAAATCTATATTCAATATGCGCCCCTAGGGGATGAGGCTTTGAATTCCAAATTTTCGGTGGCGCTCTTCGATGATGCTGATCAAAGCGCCTCGACTTCGGAAATCTCTTCGAATCCTTTAGCTATTTATGAATTCGACTATCAAAGCCCAGAAGGTCTGCGGACTGCGCTCTTGGGGCGGAATCAGCTTCGGCGCTTCCCAGAGGATGCGAGCACTTCTTTAACCGCGCGGGATATCTTTGAACATGCCAGTGTTCCCTTGAGTGACTACGTTAACGTAGGGACCTTTGCTTGCATGACTGCGTCCACTAAGACTTCCTTCGGTGATGAGAACGGTAATAATGATGAAGGCCGCTATGCGACTAAGCCTTGGCTCTTTAGTAATCCGGTATCTCCTATCTCCCAGCAAGATTTCGCCCTCGATCATCCCTCTCACCATTCTTACGACCTTAATATGCTCACTTATACGGATACTTCCGAAATTTTGGAGAAATACTTGGAGGTGGATCCGGATACGAATCGCGGCCTTCACACCACTGGGAACACTTCCTTTCGAGGTGTTGATCTCGCTACTCATTATGAGATTCCTCTCGCTCCGCTCCAATCCTTGCCTTCTTTGAATTCGGCGAATCTAGGAGCCTCGGGGCATTTGCCTCGCTTTGATTATCCCATTGGGAATTCTTTTGCCCATCCCATCTTGAACTCAGCAGGAGTTCGCCAGCCTCGTGGAGCGACCTATGAACTCAATGATCATAGTTATTATTTAAATAGTGGATTTTTTGATCGTTCCTACTTTTCTACCTTTGCCGATCGGCGGACTAACTTCTTAGACGGAATCTCGCGCGATGATATCGTGACCGATTTTTTAGATGGTCAGAATCGTAGTTTAGAACAGCGCCTAAGTCCCTACATTCCTAACGGCTTTACTAGTTCTGAAGCTCAGGGCGCCATGATGGATTTGTCCGATTCGCTTCTGCCTTGGAAGATGGGGGCTTTTCAGATGTTGAATGGTGGTTTTAACGTCAACTCCCTCTCGGTTGAGGCTTGGATGGCGGTATTATCTGGCCTCAACCCCTCCGATGCAAATATTTATCGATATGAGCCATCCTCCCGAAGCTATGAGATTCAAGAACTGTCAGGCTCTGAGAAAGGAGCTACCTTTTCACGTTTCCGTTTACCAAATGATGAGGATCCTGGAGCTTCAGGCAGCGTAGCTTCGACAATCTGGCAAGGGACTTGCCAGATTAATCAAGATCAACTCAGAGAGCTAGCCGAAGCGATTGTTGAGCAAGTCCGACAGCGAGGACCCTTTCTCTCCATGGCTGATTTTTTGAATCGCGAGCTGGGTGAAGGGTCCGACGACAGGAATCTTAAAGGAGCGTTGCAAGCGGCAATCGATCAGACTTCGATTAATGAGCTCAATCCTGATGCGGGATATCAGATCGATTCTGGACAACTTGTCGATTACCAATTGGAGACGCCCGAGTCCCTCGTCGGGAATAGTTCCTCAGGCGCTCCCGGTTTTTTGACTCAGGCCGATCTGGTTACAGTTTTAGGCAATGCTGCCACCACCCGTTCGGATACTTTTCGTATTCGCGCCTATGGGGAAAGTGTTGACCGTTCTGGACGCGTCTTAGCAACGGCTTGGTGCGAAGCCATTGTGCAGCGGGTCCCGGAGTATGTGGACTCCGCCGACGAGCCATGGGCCATTCCGACTCCATCTCGGGATGGAAGTAGTGCGGCAATGCGAATGAGCCAAGGGCAGCTCCCCACTCTGCAGCAAGACGTTAACGAAACCTTTGGACGTAGCTTCGTAATAAAATCATTTCGCTGGCTTGCCTCTAACGAAGTTTAGTTGCTAGTCTTCCGGCTCTAGATGAATCGTTTAGCTCTTTTCTTTTTCAGTCTCGCCGTAGGAATGCTCGGCGCACAAGAAGCTTCTGAGGAGGCGGTTCGCCTTCGGACTCTTGTTCTTGAGCCTCTCCCGCAGGAAACGCTTCACTTACAACTGGGAGAGGGGAACTCACAGGAGATCAAGGTGAAAAGCGGTGGTTTATCTCACCCTCAAGAGTTGATGGTGACAGTGGACCAGCTATCTTTTTATGGGAAGCCCTTAGGTGGGGGAGAAGAGGCCTCATCGCCTAAGCTCATTTGCCAAGCAAATGTTCCCAATAAGAGTAAAGACCTTTTGGCAATCTTCATTGTTTCGACCTCTGCTAAGAATACGTCAAAGGTTGAAGTGCGAGTATTTGATATTTCGGACAAAGTTTGGCCAGAGGGAGAAACCTTAGTTGTCAACTATTTGAATTCAAATGTACGCTTTCGCCTAGGGGAATTTAATAAGGGTATTCGAGCGGGCAAAAATCTATTTGTTGACGCCCCAACTGATAAAACTGAGTTTAATATGGCTCGAGTGATCTTTGAGGCCCAGGCTTCAGATCAAAGTTGGAAAATCTTTCGGAAGACTTCTCTGCGTTACACGGACCAAATCCGTTACCTCATGGTTTCTCATTATAAAAAGAAGTCGCAGAGACCAGCCCTACAAGTTTATCGGGTTAAACTTTAGGGCTTATTGCGCGTGCCCGCCTCTTATTCTTTGGTTGTAAGAAGTAGATACTAAGAAAAAGAGAGGCGAACATTTCATTCGAGTTCGAAAAAAAACGTTCAATTTAACAGGAAACTGAAAAATTGGTGTCGTCACTATTGCCAATTATCTCGTGTGTATTTCCGCTCAGGAGTTACGGGCATTTGCCGGTCAAGCCAAGGTTCTAA
>CAZUEC010000103.1:0-6982 GCA_964618865.1 uncultured Roseibacillus sp.
TCAAGAAATTCTCTCTCGGCGATAAACGAACGAACTTTTGGAAAACGGTCTAACTTTTTAGGATGAGAGTTTTCCTTCGCGGAGCTCTCCTTGCATATTGGATTGTAAGTAGTTCCCGCTTTCGAGATGGAGTCCAGTCAACCATCCTCCTCGGCCTGGATCGGTGTCGATGCAGACGGCGTGGTTGATATTGAGGGGTTGGTGGGATTTTTGGGCGGTGTGGCCTACGATGAGGGTTTTTCCTGACATGTGTGGTTTGGGGAAACCATAGAGTGGGTGATTGAACTTTAAGTGAATCATGGTGTAGGGCAGCTGCTGCTCCATGGGTACGTTTGCGATGGCATAAGCGTGGACGAAAATATGGGTGTCAGTTTCGAGGTAGGCTTTGTTGCTGAGGAGGAAGTCCCAGTGTTCTTGGGGGACGTCGTCTAAACCATTTGGTCCATAGGAATCGAGGGTTTGTTGTCCTCCCCAGATTGGGAGCCAATGTTCGAGATCGTCGGGATCGACACGGGACATTAGAAATTTTTCTTCATGGTTACCTGTGAGGCAATCGATTTGAAAGTGTTTGCTTTGTTCGATGAGGAAGTCGATTACTCCTTTGGAATCGGGGCCGCGATCGACGTAATCTCCCATGAAGATGATGTGATCTTCGGGTTTGGGGTCGAGGGCTTTCCAGAGAGTTAGTAAGGCGTCAAGACATCCGTGAATGTCGCCGATGGCAAGTGTTCTCATGAGGGTGATTTATCTTTTGAAGGGCTGGCTCTGTAAACTGTGAAGAGTGGTTTGGAGGAGCTTGAGCTGATTTTGGAGTGTGAGTTTGGGAGTGGGTTTTATGCGATTTTGACGGAAAGCTTTTTTGAGATACGAAGAATGTCTCCTTTTTGAAATTGAGGGATGAAGGTGGGGTCGGTTAGTTTTTCCCCGTTTAGTTGAATGGCTCCAGGAAGGATGTATTGCTTTTTGATGGCTCCGAGAGATTTTTGTTCACCGGTTGTTTGCAGCAAGGCGGATTGAACTTGTTGGGCGAGATTGCTTCCGTCGGTGAATGCTTCGAATTCGATGGCGCCGGCAGAGTCATCGCCTTTTGATCGGGCCATGGAAATTTCTTGTGCAGTATCAGCGGCTTCTTTTCCGTGATACCGGGTTGTGATTTTGTGAGCCAGTTGTTTCATGGCTTCTTGTGGGTGTAGGTTTTGATCTCTTTGTTCGCCGAGGAGAAGCTGGTAGTAGCGATCCATGAGTTGGTCTGAGATACGCATTAACTTGGCAAACATCTCATTGGGTTTCTCGGAAACACCTACGTAGTTTTGGTAGCTTTTGGACATTTTTTTGATGCCATCGAGTCCTTCTAACAGAGGCATGGTGAGAACAATCTGAGGGAGTTGACCTTCTTCTTTTTGGAGGTCTCTGCCGACGAGAATATTGAAGAGTTGATCGGAGCCTCCGATTTCGACATCAGCACGCACTTCGACGGAGTCCCAGCCTTGGACGATGGGGTATTGGATTTCGTGAAGGCGGACTTCTTGGCCTTTATCGATTCTGGTTCGGAAGTCTTCGCGTTGAAGCATTTGTTGCATAGTGACTCGGGAGTTGAGTCGGAGGACGTCTTCGAAGGTCATTTTACGAAACCATTCTCCATTGTAGACGATTTCGGTTTTGGATTCGTCGAGAACTTTGAAGGCTTGGGTGGTGTAAGTTTCGGCGTGGGCGAGAACTTCTTCTCGGGAAAGAGGAGGGCGGGTGGCTGAGCGTCCAGAGGGATCTCCGATGGTGGCGGTGAAGTCACCAATGATCAAAACAGCTTGGTGACCGAGTGATTGGAATTGGCGTAGTTTTTCGAGGACGACGGTGTGGCCAAGGTGGAGGTCGGGGGAAGTGGGATCGACTCCAAGTTTGACTCGGAGGGGACGGTTTTTCTTTTCGCAAAGTTTGAGGCGGTCGGAGAGTTCCTTTTCGGAGAGGACTTGAGCCGTGCCGGCCATGAGAGTGCTAAGTTGGTCGCTCATGTGTGAGTGTTTCTAAACACGGGAAGGGAGAGGAGGCACGTTTTCTTTTTGCATGTGTGTTTTGTTTCTCTAGTTTCGGTTGAGATGAATGATCCTTATCAGACACCAGATGTTTCTCAAGTTCAGTCTGAACCAGAGATACCGTTAGTGGAACCTAGCGCGATTAAAGTTTTTGGGGTGCTTCATTTGGTGTTTGGAATTCTGGGAATTTTTGGAGTTTTGATTTCGGGGGCGCAATTGTTTTTTAAGAATGCGATTATGGAAGCGACTTCGAGCGGTGATGATGAAGTGTTGGAGCTTCAAAGGAGAATTAGTGATTCTACTCAATTGTCGACTTGGTTGACGGTTGTGATCAGTATTCTGGTAACAGTTATGATTTTGCGGGCTGGGATTCAGCTTTTGAGAAAAAAGAAGAAGGCGGTGCAGGCTTCTACGGTTTATTCTTATGTTTCGATAGGAAGTAAGATTTTGGCGGTTGTGATTGCGTTGGTGGTGACTTTGCCGGCGGTCAATGGTGTGATTGAAGAGATGGGTTCAAGCAGTGCTCCGAGTAGCCAGCTTTCGGTTACGCTTTCGACGATGAAATTGACGATGGCGATCACCAGCATTGCGAGTCCTTTGTTGATGTGTTTCTACCCCGCTTTGAGTTTGGTGCTTTTGCGTAAGAAATCTATTAGTGATTATTTGGGGCAATATGGAAAATAGAGACCTTCTTTATTTTCGACTTGAAAAGGGTGGGCGAGAGAGTATGAAGTTTGGCCTCTTAGCTGGTGGCCGTAGCTCAGTTGGTAGAGCCCCTGATTGTGATTCAGGTTGTCGCGGGTTCAAGCCCCGTCGGTCGCCCCATCCTTTTCTTTCGTAGTGACTGTTGATTCAGAAGGTGCAGTCAATCCTCCCTCGCAGCGGATAGAGAGAAGCTTGTCTTATCGATTTCAAGATCCTTCTCTTTTGCAAGCTGCTTTGACTCATCCTAGTAAGGTGGCCGAGAGTAAGATCCAAAAAGTTGATAATCAACGACTTGAATATTTAGGGGATGCGGTTTTGCAGTTGGTTTTGACGGAGGCTTTGTACTTACGTTTTCCTGAGAGAGGAGAGGGTATTTTGACGATGTGGCGTGCTCGTTTGGTCTCAAAGCCGGCTTTGGCGAAGTTTAGTGAGAGGTTGAAATTGGGGGAGGAGATTTTGATGGGAAAGGGTGAGGAGGCGAGTGGAGGTCGGCATCGTCCTTCCATTTTAGCGGATTGTTTGGAGGCGGTTTTGGGAGCGGTGTATTTGGATGGAGGGTTTGAGCAAGCTCAAGAGGTGGTGATGCGGATTGTTGGATCGGCTATTGAGGAGGTGACTCAGAGTACGGAGACCGGAAATCCTAAAGGAGAATTACAAGAAGTGTTGCAAGCTCTCGGAGCTGAGAGTCCTCGTTATTCGATTGTTTCGGCGACTGGCCCAGATCACGATCGAAAATTCGTCGCTTGTGTTGAGTGGAAGAAAGTGCGTTTGGGGCAGGGTGAGGGAGCGAGTAAAAAGTTGGCTGAGACTGCTGCCGCTGCAGATGCGCTTGTTGGAAAAAAGTGGTCTTAATTCAAAGGGTGTGCAGTGATGGGTGAGAGTTGTCCTTTTTTGCCTTCGGTAGATTACAAATGGCGTGCTCGAGAGATGGCTCCTTTTCGGGCGACAAAGGGGGAGGACTTTTATTATGCGACTCTTTGCTATGCGCAATCTCTTTTGAAGGAGGGGAAGCCAGCACAAGCTCTTTTGCAGATCAACAAGTCGTTTATGGCTGATTTGCCAGACGAGTCGATTTTAGCAAAGTGGCCGCCTTCGTATGCTGCGGTGGTTTGGATTATCGAGAGGTATTCTAATCAAGAGGAGCAATTCTTAGGAAATCCGGTTCGGCATTATCAGCATTTGGCGACTCGGATGTCTGGTCCCCGGGGAGGGGTGCGTACGTTGCGGGCTTGGGCTTGTTTTTATTTAGCGGAAGTTTTTGCTCCTCATTTTTCTCGTGATCATGAGCAGATTGCGAAAGAGAAATTGGTGATTCCTGCTTTTCAGGTTGTATTGGAGGCAATCGATGAATTTGGGTGGGAGCAAGAAGGGGATGTTCTACGTGGAACTTTGAGACAAATTGAAGAGTAATTTTTGTGAATTACTCGTTTGAGAAAGAAGTGTAAGTGGGGAGTTCTTGCTTTGGGGTTTGGCTAGATTGTTGTTCTTCAGTTATGGAAATGGATCTGTTTTTTCATGCCAATGAGCGAATCGATCTGGCAGAATGGCGGAGGTTGGTTTGTTGAAGTTCAGGGCGGAAGATAGAAGTGATGTGGATGAAATGCTCATGGGGACATCAGCCTTGACTGAGAACGCCGGAACTGAGCGAATCAAACCGGAATTTGTTTCAACCGCAAAGCGCAATGAGAAGAGTTAAAGACACTTCTTTATCCATTCTGTCAGATCGTTTCGTGAGTTGGTATTATTGTGTCTCAAGCTCAAAGTTTGCAGCCTGAGTCTTTCCGACAATGCCATCTGGAAAAGGGTCTAGAAGAGAAAACTGTTTGTTTGGATCATTTAGATGGGGGTGATCCGGGTTGAATGCTGTTTGGTGTTATTTGCAGGAGTTCAAATGAGAGAAGTCGTTTTTGAGAATGAATGAGACCGTTTTACTCTTGATGAGGCGGATTGTTTTCGGGTGAGGAGCCGCGCTCGAAATGGAGAATGCGTTTAGCCGCTGATGCGGGGTGGGTTTGTGCTCTTTTTATTCAGGGTTCTGGCGTTTGGTTCTTGGAGTGTCCTTTTTGTTTGAGTCTGTGTGTCGACGAATCGTGAGAGAGGATTCTGGAGTGTACGATTCAAACTTATAGTCAGTCCTTTCACTTTTTCTTGGTGATGGCGAGAACGGTTTTGTTTCTGGTGTCTGAGAGAGGCTTACTTTTGTTTTGTGCTTTCAGTGAGAGTTTCGGAGAGCTCTCTCTTTCGAAGCCAGATCGAGAGGACGGCTAGGTCGGCGGGAGTGATTCCTGCTATGCGCCCGGCCTGTCCTAGGGTGGTGGGTTTGATTTCTGAAAATCGTTGTCGAGCTTCTAGTTTTAGCCCGTTGATGGCGTGGTAATCGAGGTCAGGAGGAAGAGGGGTGTTTTCTTGTTTGGAGAGGCGTTCGATTTGTTGGGCTTGGCGTTGGATGTGTCCTGCATATTTGAAGTCGCTTTCGAGAATGGACCAGTGTTCCATGTGGAACTTCGCTTTCATTTCGGTGGGAAGGTCTTGCCAGGAGTTTTCGTTGCGACGGAACCAGGTTTCCAACTTTCCTCCTTGATGAGCTGTTTTTCGAATGAATTGAGCGCCTTCTTCTAGGACTGCTTTCTTTTCTTGAAATCTTTGCCAGCGGGGATCGGGGATGAGTCCAGCTTCGCGGGCTTGGGGTGTGAGACGCTGGTCTGCGGTATCTTGTCGTAAGAGGAGGCGGTGTTCGGCTCGGCTGGTAAAGAGACGATAGGGTTCGGTGCAACCTTTGGTCACCAAGTCGTCAATCATCACTCCGATGTAGGCTTGATCTCTTTTGAGTATGAGTGGTTGCTTGTTCTGGATTTTGAGAGCGGCATTGGCTCCTGCTAGGAGGCCTTGAGCGGCGGCTTCTTCGTAGCCGGAAGTTCCGTTGATTTGACCTGCAAAGTAGAGGCCGGAGATGGATTTGGTTTCTAAGGTGGGAAGGAGTTGGGTGGGGGGGCTGTAATCGTATTCTACGGCATAGCCAGCACGAATGATTTCGGCTTTTTCTAATCCCTTGATGGAACGAATGAATTCGAGTTGGACGGAGTAGGGAAGAGAAGTGGAGACTCCATTAATATAGTATTCTCTGGTATGGCGTCCTTCGGGTTCCAAGAAAACTTGGTGTCGAGATTTGTCAGCGAACTTCACTACTTTGTCTTCGATGGAGGGACAGTAGCGCGGTCCGACTCCTTCAATCATACCTCCATACATGGCAGAAAGGTGAAGGTTCTCTCGGATATGATCGTGGGTTTTTTCGTTGGTCCAGGTGATCCAACAGGGAAGCTGTTCTACGTGGAACATGCCCTTATTTTCAAAATGATTTAAGCTAAAGAGATGGTTTGCATCGCGGGCAAGTTCTTCGGGGTGGTAGGAGAAGAGGGAGGGAGGGTTGTCTCCTTCTTGTCTTTCGCATTGAGAAAAATCGATGGAGCGTCCGTTGAGTCGACAAGGGGTTCCTGTTTTGAAGCGTTCGATTTGAAAACCGAGTTCTCGAAGAGAATCGCTGACTGTGGAGACGGCATCGCCAGTGCGTCCTCCGCGTTCGGTTTGTTTTCCGACGTGCATGAGCCCTCGCATAAAGGTGCCGGCAGAAAGAATGATGGTTTGAGTTTTGAGGTGGAGACCGAGGTTGGTTTCTAGGCCTGTGACTTCATCGTTTTTGACAATGAGTCGGGTGACGTTGCCTTGGTGGAGATCGAGATTAGGCGTGGATTCGATGATGTTTTTGATGCGAAACTGGTAGGCTTTTTTATCACATTGTGCGCGGGGGGCGCGTACGCTGGGTCCTTTTCCGCTGTTGAGCATGCGCCATTGTATGGCGGTGGCATCTGTGTTCTGGGCCATGATTCCTCCGAGGGCATCAATCTCACGGACGACATGGCCTTTTGCTAATCCGCCGATTGCGGGATTGCAGCTCATTTGTCCAATGGTGTCTAGGTTCTGAGTGAGAAGAGCGACGTTGCATCCCATTCTTGCGGCAGCGAGAGCTGCTTCGACCCCAGCGTGACCACCGCCAATGACCACGACATGATAGGATTTTGGGAAGGTAAACATGAGCGGAGGACCTTATCTCTTTTTGGTTTCAGTTGCTACTGCGGATGGTGAAAATCCCGTGATTTTCTTTTCTCAGAAGGAATAAGCAGTGTGGGAAGAGGTGAAAATGGGGCCAGATTAGTGTTCCACGTAGAACAAAAAAGTTGATACTACAGTTC
>CAZUEC010000104.1:0-6977 GCA_964618865.1 uncultured Roseibacillus sp.
ACCGAAGGAAGACTATAGTAGTGCTATGATGGCTGATGACTATGCCGGTCTGATGGATGCTCTAGGGATTGCGAAAGCAAGTATCGTGGGGTGCTCGATGGGGAGCATCATCGCTCAACAACTTGCTTTGCGTCACCCTGAGAAAGTGAGCAAGATGGTCTTAATGTGTTCTTGGGCACGATGTGACGCTTACGCGCAATCTGTTTTTTCTCATCTACAAACTCTCAAGGAAAAGGTTTCCGCTGCCCAGTTCATGGAATATATTCAGCTCCTCATTTTTAATAAACGAAGCTGGGATGATGAAGTTACCTTTGCTTCTTTTATGCAAGGACGAAAGGAAGCGTTAGAAAATGAAAACCCTCAACCGTTGCATGGGCTTCGTGGCCAGGCTGCAGCTTGCATCTCACACAACGTTCTGGAGCAGTTGCCGAGTATTCAGGCCCCCTGTCTCGTGATCGGAGGGGAAGACGATATTTTCACCCCAAGATGGATGTCAGATGAGATCCATGCCGCACTTCCGAATAGTGTTCTTCACCTTTACCCAGAGTCGGGACACGCTTTTCATTGGGAAAATCTCGCAGACTTTAATCAACGTGTTCTCGATTTTGTGCAAGGGTGAGCTTGTGAGGACGTTTTTCAATCCGTAGGAGAGGAGAATTAAAAGACGAGGACTTATTTTTCAGTCTTAATTCTTCTATTTTCACCACAAGAAGGGGTTGGGACGAGGCTGGGTCTTGACGGGAACCCATTCCACGAGAAAAATGAGGCGTGATTTGGAAAACTTTCTTTCTCATTTGGTTCGCCACTTTCGGCTTGGCGATCGCGCAATCGACGGTCGAAGGTAACGAACAGGCCGCTTCTTCAGCTGAAGCTGAACGCGAAATCATGGAGCAAACTTTGGCTGAAATCCTGAAGGCAGTGGGCAAAGATTCTGAACGAGGAAAAATGTTTCGCCGTGCTCAAAACGAGTGGATTAAATACGTAAAGGAGCAGGCCAAGGCGGATGCTGACGGAGTCAGCGGAGAAGCGAAGTATCCTCGCTCTTATTTTCAAACGTTACGAGAGCTGACTCGCTATCGAACTCGAGCTTTGGAAGGATCTCTTTCTCGCTTAGAAGCGGAATCGGTCGGTGGGAGAGGCGATCTAGCAGCTAGTAGTTCGACCAACAGCCAAGGTGGAAGCAGTTCAGCTCGGGATTGGAAGGCTGAGGTGGGAGATCATCCAAGTGCCGAGGAAACGACTCTCTACGAAGCGGAAATTGAAGGAAACGAGGGAATCCTAGCTGGTCAGTGGCAGGGAGAAGATCTTTGGCGAGGTGTTTTCCTCGCTAGTCGTGGGGATTCCATCGTGCTTTACGGCGGTAAGATGGCGCGGGGAGGAATTGTGTTCGAAGCTTGGCAAGAGGGAACTCGAATCGGAAGAGGATTCGCGAGAGACGAAGCGGGAGATTTACGTGGACGCTTTTTTGATGAACGTCGTCGCGAGACTCCCATTGTTCTGAAAGCTCGCAAGCAACCCAGCCCAGTTAGTTACAATGTTGCGCTCACTCCTTACACCGGTCTGATTGGAACTGGGGAAGCGAACTTGGCTCTCGAATGGCATGATACTCGTTTTGTCAGGGGAAAACAGAATGACTCCGTTTTAAATGGCCATAATTATGCGGGAGGAAGGCTCTTTCTGAAAGAAAAGGAACCAGGGCAAGATGGTAAGTTTCTAGCCTTCTGGGCCTTGGAAAAAAAATCAAGTGGTGGCAAGACTCGCTGGGTCGGACAACGGAAACCGTTGAATGGAGCTCTCGAAAAAGTTGATTTCGGACGTTGAGTTTTGTTCCACGGAGTTTTGTTTCCGATGAACTGAGTTAGCTTGGTCCAACTCCTCAAAAATTGCTAACAGTGAGCGAGTTATGGGAATTGATTCTTCTGCGGGGAATTGCTGTTTGAGGTTTGGGTGCCGATTTCACGAGAATTTCCGTTTTTTATAATGTTCTTGTTTCGCAAAATTAAAATTACCTCTTGAAAGTGCGGCTTCTTTTCGGCACCTGCCTTGAACCGCGCTATGGAATTTCCAACTGATGGCTTTGAAGCTCTTATTTTTGATTTAGACGGAACTTTGGTCGATTCGATGCCAGTTCACTTCGAGGCCTGGTGTGATGCACTTGCCCAAGTCGGAGCGGAAGGAGTCTTTCAGGAGGATGTTTTTTACGCGATGGGAGGACGTCCAACAAAGGATATCGTCGTCCAACTCAATGAGGAATATAAGCTCAAGCTTGACCCAAGTACCGTCGCTTTTTCTAAGAAAGAAGCCTTTTTGAAGCGATTGGATAGCGTCACTCTGCATGAGGAAGTGGTGACCTACGCTCAGTCTTGGCGTGGCAAAGTGCCGATGGCGATTGCAACTGGAGGCTCTCGAATCGTAGCCGAAAAGACCCTTCAAGTTCTAGGTCTTTCCGACCTTTTCGATGAGGTTGTGACTGCTGATGATGTCAAAGTAGGGAAGC
This sequence comes from uncultured Roseibacillus sp., assembly GCA_964618865.1. Lineage (GTDB taxonomy): Bacteria > Verrucomicrobiota > Verrucomicrobiia > Verrucomicrobiales > Akkermansiaceae > Roseibacillus. Next base: position 2,498 of record CAZUEC010000104.1, read on the forward strand.
CAGATCCAGAGGTTTTCCTATTGGCGGCGGAACGAATTGGGGTAGACCCAACCAAATGTGTTGCTTTCGAAGATGCCGCCCCGGGAATTATGGCGGCGCAGCTGGCTGGAATGCAGGTTGTCACCGTGCCAGCGCCCATGCGATTAGTGTAAAGGCGTTTTATGCTCATTTGTTTGCACTTCGGACTTGAACATTTGGCCATGCCTCTCTTCATTCGACCATGGCAGAGCACAATCTTGGCCTTTCTTTCGATGACGTTCTCTTAGTCCCTCAACGAAGCAGCGTACTCCCCAATTTGGTGAGTCTCGGTAGCTCGTTGACAAATGAGATAGAACTCACCTCGCCGGTGATTTCTGCGGCTATGGATACGGTGTCCGAGTCAGAATTGGCGATCGCCTTGGCTCGTGAGGGTGGCATCGGTGTGATTCATCGTGCTTGTTCTATTGAGGAGCAAACGATGATGGTTTCTCGAGTGAAGCGTTCTGAGAATGCCGTGATTCATCATCCTGAAATTGTCACCAAAGATATGACGGTGGGACAGGTGAGAGCCTTGGTTGAAGAAAGAGGTTTCTCTGGATTTCCGGTCGTCAGTGAAGAGGGGACTTTAGAGGGAATGGTTACTGGTCGCGATTTACGTTATTTTGATGGCGAGAATGAAAAAAAAGTGGAGCAAGTGATGACGCCTCGCGACCGTTTAATCACGGCAGGGCCAGATACTGGGATGGAAGCCGCTCGTCGAGTTCTCTATGAGAATCGAATCGAGAAACTTCCCCTTGTCGATGAGACGGGAAAGTTAGTGGGCCTTATTACTGGTGCTGATATTGAAAAGCGAATCACTTACACGAGTGCCGCCAAAGATCCTGATGGACGTCTTCGATGTGGAGCCGCAGTGGGGGTTGGTCCAGATTTTAAAGACCGAGGGCAAGCTTTGATTGAAGCTGGCGCAGACGCTCTCTTCATTGATGCCGCCACAGGTCATACTGATCGAGTGATGGAAGTCATTACGGAACTTCGTTCCCTTGGGAATCTTCCGGTTGTGGCAGGGAACGTTGTGACGAGCCAAGGAGCAACTGATTTGATTTCGGCGGGAGCGAGCGCGATTAAAGTAGGAGTTGGGCCTGGTTCCATTTGTACCACTCGAGTGATTGCTGGTGTGGGGATGCCTCAATTTACCGCCATTCGTAATGTCGCTGAAGTGGCTCGCGAGGCTGGAGTTCGAGTCATTGCCGATGGAGGCATTCGCTACTCGGGAGATATTGTTAAGGCTCTTGCTGCAGGTGCAGACCTAGTGATGCTGGGTTCTCTTTTAGCTGGCACTCGTGAGAGTCCAGGGAAGACCGTTCATTATCAAGGACGTCGCTTTAAAACTTATCGCGGAATGGGATCGTTAGGAGCTATGAAAAAAGGATCTAGTGATCGTTACAGTCAAAACAGCAGTGGCAAACTAGTTGCCGAAGGCGTGGAAGGTCGCGTGGCTTATAAAGGGCCATTAGCGGATGTTCTGTTTCAACTCATGGGGGGGCTTCGTTCTGGAATGGGTTATGTCGGTGCAAACAATCTAACAGAGTTACGAAAATTTGCGGAATTTGTTCGGATCACTCCTGGTGGATTGCGTGAGAGTCATGCTCACGATGTTACCATTACTGAGGAACCAACTAACTATCAACCGTTAGGTAACTAGTTCGAGAAGAAAAATATTTCTATGGAAGAAGTGAATCACGTAGCCGTTCTTGATTTCGGCTCTCAATACACTCAGCTCATTGTCCGTCGGGTTCGTGAGCTTGGTTTTTTTGCGAAGCTTTATCGGCCCGAACACCTTGCCTCTCTGGGACGGCCTGGAGCGATCATTTTGTCAGGAGGACCCAAAAGCACTTCCGATGCAGATGCTCCGGATATTGATTTTACAACTTTGCAGAATTTTGGAGTTCCTGTGCTTGGAGTCTGTTATGGAATGCAAATTTTGAACCTTAAATTTGGGGGTTCAGTGGAAGCGAGCGAAAAACGAGAGTATGGTCCTTCTGAACTCATTCCAGAGACAAAAGAAGGTCTTTTTGCGGAACTACCCACTCGTTCGCAAATTTGGATGAGTCATTCGGATACCGTGAAAAACTTGTCGGCCGAGACGAAAGTTTTAGCAGTAAATCAGCATGGGACTCCGGTATGTCTTGGATGGGAAAATCACTTCTACGGAATTCAATTTCACCCTGAAGTGACCCACAGTCATGAAGGAACGCAGGTGCTTAAGAACTTCCTCCAACTTGCTCAAAATCTTGTCGAATTTCGAATCGAAGATATGAAGCAAGAACTCCTTACTGGAATTCGCGAACGGGTAGGGGATAAGCAGGTTGTTTGTGGAGTGAGTGGTGGGGTTGATAGTACCGTCTTAGCGGTCTTACTGAAGGAGGCGGGAATTAATATGCGCGCCATTTTTGTCGATCATGGATTGATGCGTAAGGATGAAGGAATAGAAGTTCGTCGCAATTTTGAGCGCATGAACGTTCCCATCGAGACGGTGGATGCAAGTGAGTTATTTTTAAACAAGTTGGAGGGAGTCGCCGAACCAGAGAAAAAACGAGAGATTATTGGTAATCTTTTTGTCGATGTCTTTTGGGACGCGGTAGGCGACGCGGAATTGTTGGCGCAAGGGACTCTTTATCCCGATGTGATTGAGAGTGCTTCAAATGAAGGCTCGAAGGCTTCTAAAATTAAGACTCATCACAATCGGGTTGACCGCATCCTAGAGCTTCAAAAACAAGGGAAAGTTTTAGAACCTCTTGCGGAACTCTTCAAAGATGAGGTTCGAGAGTTGGGCCTTTCTCTGGGGATTGAAGCCGATATCGTCAATCGCCATCCTTTCCCAGGACCAGGTTTGGCAGTCCGTTGTCCGGGAGTGGTGGATCAAAAGCGTATTACGATCATTCAAGAAGCCGATGCGATTTTTATTGGAAAACTGCGGGAGCATGGCTGGTATGATAAAACGTGGCAGGCTTATGCTTGTTTGATTCCGGTCAAGACCGTGGGTGTGAAGGGAGATGAACGCAGTTACGAATGGGCGGTGGGGTTACGTGCAGTGATTAGCGAAGATGCCATGACTGCTGATTGGGTAGAATTACCTTATGAGATTTTACGCGAAACCAGCCACCGCATTCTCAATGATGTGCCAGGAGTCAATCGCGTCCTTTATGATGTTTCGACGAAACCACCAGCAAGTATCGAGTGGGAATAAGGACGGATTCGAATCGAACACTTAAACACGATACGACAATGGAAGAATCAGAACTTGGACCTCAACCACTAGAAATTCTCATGGAATCGTGGAAGCTTTCGAATCACGATCTCGTGGAGATCTCTACCGAACAGCTCACTCATAAGCAGGTTCAACGGGCAAGAAGCGGTCGACGCTTAACTTTGAAGATGATGATGAAGGTTACTCGCGCCTTGAACGTCACAATCTGGTACCGGCTCGACGAAGCTGAAAAAGAAACTTACTTTGAATACGGTTGGAAACATCTCTTCAATTACGCCAAAGGCTACGATAGCGATTTCAAAGATCCCAACGCGGAGCTCATTGCGATCAAAGGGAATTGATCATTACTCAGTGCTCTTTAGCGCCAATTGCTCAAGAACGATATTTGCGAGAGCAAATCCGAAGCTTCCAATAATTGAGGTTGAGGTTCCATAGCCCGCGTCACAACGAATCCCTGGCACGGCTTCATCTGGGCGCTCCGTAGAAACACAACCATCTGCGGTGGGATAACGAGGAATCTCAGAAGAAAAGACCGCGAGGATGCCAAATTTTTTGGCTTTCTTACCGCCCGCTGGGAAGCGGTAATCATTACGGAGGTTTTTGCGTACTTGTAAGAGAAGGGCGCAACCATGGGTTCGAGAAAGATCGGCAGTTTCGATTTTATCAATTCGAATCCTCCCTCCGGCTCCACCGGAAGTGGCGACAGGGATTTGTTTATCGCGGCACAGGGCCAAGAGAAGGCATTTGGCTTTGATGGCATCGATGGCATCCACGACGAAATCGCCTGAATCTGTTAAGATTTCATCTGCAGTTTGTTCCGTGAAAAATTGAGGACGTATTTGAACCTGAATTTCAGGATTAATGGCCTTTAAACGTTCGCCCATCACTTGCGCTTTGGATTGCCCTATCGTTTGCTCTAAGGCATGTAATTGACGATTCGTATTGGTGAGACAGAGATCATCTAAATCAACGAGCGTGATTTTACCAACGCCAGAGCGAGCCAAGGCTTCGGCAACCCAACAACCGACTCCACCGACCCCGATTATTGTGACATGGGAGGAGTGAAAATTAGCGAGGGTATCGCGGCCATAGAGCCGAGCAATTCCGGAAAAGCGGGCCTGAAAGGATTCGGTCACAGAACTCAAAAATGCTTCCAAAAAGACAAGACTGGCGGAGGGGGTGGGATTCGAACCCACGGTACCTTGCGGCACGCCGGTTTTCAAGACCGGTGCA
>CAZUEC010000105.1:0-6928 GCA_964618865.1 uncultured Roseibacillus sp.
GGGACTGAGCCTAGGCAATATCGCTTGCGTCGGGCCGCTTTGCCTTTCTTGTCCTTGAAGACCTTGTTTATATCTTTCACGGCCCTTAAGAAATTTAGCAAATCTTGGTCAAATCCTACAATCCGGAGTCGAGGTGGCCTTACCGAAGATATCACTCATCAGGCTAAGGATGTTCGTTGGGTATTGGATGAGCAAACCTTGATAGATTTGTCAGAGTATCAGAGTCAGAAAAGTAAAAAGGGGAAGAGCTCTGGATTTGTCGGTGCTCTTTCGTATGTATGCCTCGTGCTCGGTTGATGACAGTTCAGAAGGATTTGAGGAATGGATGAAGAATCAAGAGGCTGCTTATCAATTGTTCGAAGAGGTTTCTCAGAAGCTTCCTTTGGGGATGAGTCATCGGAAGTGGTTCCATTCGAAATTAGCAATGGGACTTCCAGTCCCACCTGAAGCGCTTGTTGCTTTGGCTCTTTCTTGCGAAGGAATGGGCGGTCTTCAAAATCTAGCGCTTTATGGTGAAGCCTTAGAAGAGGCAGAAATAAGTGAGGAGGCTGATAGCGGTTCCGTTGTTCCGATGTTTTATGGCTTTATTCGCACTTCTGTTGAGATGAGCGGCAAAGAGAAGGTGGAATCCTTGGCCGGAAAGTATTCTTCTGAGCAAGATTTTGAGTTGTTGCAGTCTTTAGCGATAAAAAAGTGGCCTTCTGTTGAGCGAGAGCAGTTTCATTGTGAGTATGCTTTTGCATTGGCGAAGAGTTTATCGCAAACGCAACAAATGAGGACGCGATTGAGTTCTGGCTTGCAGGCAAGCTTTGTGAGTGAGGGCAAGGTATTGATGAAATACTCTCCTTTAACGGCTCCTTCGATTACTCAGAATCCTATTCGAGGCATTCAGGAAGGAAGGCGAGTGTCCTCGCTTGCTCTAGCGCCTTGACCTTTTTACTCAGTTTGTGGGACGGGTGAGGGCTCTCAGGCTTCTTTTCGCACGCTCTTTTCAAATCATAAATGATGCTGCACGGCAGTCTATCGGCGAGCGAAGCTGCTCTCTTCGTGAGAATTTTATGAGTAAAACATCCCCTTGGCTTGCTACCGGTTGGGGCGGAGCTTAGGAATCTTAGTATGTCGTCCGATTCCTTCGTCCACCTGCATTTGCATACCGAGTATTCGACTTTGGACGGAGCGATTCGTATCGGAGATTTAGCAAAACGGGCCGCAGAACTAGAGATGCCGGCAGTCGCGATGACCGATCATGGCAACCTCTATGGGGCGATTAACTTTTGGCTCAAGTGCCAAGAGGCGGGAGTGAAACCGATTTTTGGATGCGAAATCTATCTTGCTCCTTTCGGGATGGATGAGAAAAAAGAGGTTCCTGGTCGTAAGCGCTCGACTCATCTGACTCTCTTAGCCGAGAATAATATCGGCTGGCAGAATTTGACCAAGCTAGTGACCAAAGGACATCTCGATGGTCTTTATTATGGGAAACCTCGAGTGGACCGTGAAGTGTTGCGCGAATTTTCGGAAGGAATCATTTGTTTGAGTGGTTGTATTAGTGGGCCAGTGAATGAGTGGATTTTGCAAGGCCAAGAGGATAAGGCTCGGGAGACTCTTATCGAACTGGAAGAGATTTTCGGGAAGGAGAATTTTTATGTTGAGATTCACGATCATGGCTTGGAAGCGCAGGCGACAGTGCGACCTGTTTTGGTGAAGTTGGCCGAGGAGCGTGGCTTGTCGCTGGTGGCTGCCAATGATGTTCATTTTTTGAATCGAGAGGATCATGAGGCCCACGATGTGATGATTTGTATTGGCACTGGGAAGCTTCTCTTTGATGCCGATCGCATGCGTTATTCGCCAGAAGTTCATTTTAAGACTGCTGCTGAAATGCGGGAGCTCTTTTCCGATTATCCAGAAGCTTGTGATGCGACTTTGGAAATCGCGGAGCGTTGTAACGTTAGTCTACACCTCGATGCCACGAGTTCAGAGAAGTATCCTCAGTTTGATTCTCCGGATGGTTCGCCACGCGAGGAGTATTTTAAGAGAGTTTGTTTTGAGGGATTGGTGGAACGCTATGGAGAGGAAAAAGCGAAAGAACAGGAACTTATCGATCGCCTAGAATATGAGATCGGGACAATCAATGAACTGGGTTTCGCGAGTTATTTCTTAATCACTGCTGACTTTATTCAATGGGCTCGAGATCAGGAAATTCCGGTGGGTCCGGGGCGGGGTTCGGCAGCAGGTTCTCTGGTGGCGTATACTCTTGGGATCACGGATATTTGTCCTTTACGATTTGGACTTTTATTTGAGCGATTCTTGAATCCCGAGCGAGTGAGTCCTCCTGATGTTGATATTGACTTTTGTCAGAGTCGCCGAGCAGAAGTGATCGAGTATGTGCGCCAGAAGTATGGTGAGCGTTGTGTCTCTCACATCATTACCTATGGGACCTTAGGTGCAAAAAGTGTTTTGCGTGATATTGCTCGTGTGATGGGGCTGAGTTATGGCGATGGTGATCGTCTGGCGAAGATGATTGAGGCTAAACCGGGAGTGAAGCTCAAGGGTGAGTTCGATACTAAGGAGGAGTTGCGTGAGATGGTGGAGGGGAATAGTAGCTATCGGGAATTGTGGGGCCATGCTCTTAAGCTGGAAGGTCTTACTCGTAATGTTGGTATTCACGCGGCAGGAGTGGTGATTGGTGATCGTGATCTCGATGAGCATGTCCCTTTGACTCGTGGTAATGAAGGGGAAGTTGTTACCCAGTATGATATGGGGGCTATTACCGAAGTGGGACTCCTGAAGATGGATTTCTTAGGCCTTAAAAACCTGACCGTAATTCAGGATGCGGTGAGGCATATTCACAAACATACTCCCGACTTTGATATTCGAACTATTTCGTTAGAAGATTCGCTGACTTTTGATTTGTTAGATCGAGGAGAAACGATGGGCGTTTTTCAGTTGGAGTCGGGAGGGATGACTGAGACTTGTAAGCGTTATGGAGTAAGAAAGATCGAAGACATTATTGATTTACTGGCGCTCTACCGACCGGGTGCAATGCAGTTTATCGATGAGATGATTGAGGTTAAGGAAGGGCGTAAAAAGGCGGTCTATGAACATCCTTTGCTAGAGGAAATTTGTGGTGATACTTACGGGATTATGATCTATCAGGAGCAGGTTCAAAATGCGGCCAAAATGCTGGCAGGTTATACTTTGGGTGGTGCTGATATTCTTCGACGAGCGATGGGTAAAAAGAAGGCTGAGGAGATGGCTAAGCAGCGGGACCTTTTTGTGAAAGGGGCTAAGGAGGTGAATGATATTGATGAAAAGCTGGCGAACCGAATTTTTGACAAGATTGCGAATTTTGCAGGATATGGTTTCAACAAGTCGCACTCTGCTTGCTATGGGCATATCTCGTATTGGACTGCTTATTTGAAGGCGAATTTTCCAGTGGAGTTCATGGCGGCTCTTCTTTCTAACGAAATTAATAATACTGATAAAATTGGGGTTTTTGTGGCGGAATGCCATCGTATGGGAATTGAGATTTTGCCTCCTGATTTGAACCATTCTCAACTTCGCTTTGCTCCTGAAGACGCCGAGGGGCGACTTGCTATTCGTTATGGTTTGGCTGCGATCAAGAATGTAGGGGAGGCGGCGATGGCAAGAACGATTGCGAGTCGTGATGAAAATGAAGCTTTCACTTCCTTGGAGGATTTTACCAATCGCTTGGATTCTAAAATTGTTAATAAACGGATTTTGGAAAACTTAGCGAAGGCGGGTGCGCTTGACTGGACGGGGGAGAGTCGGGCTGGGATGTTTGCGAGGTTGGAGAAGGTTGTGGCTTCAGCTAGCTCGACTCAACGAGATAAGGCTGCTGGGCAGGGAGCTTTGTTTGATGCTATGGACTTTACGGCGGCTCCGACTCAGGATGTGGAGACGACGGGGCTAGTGGTGGAGGAATGGTCTAAGGAGGAGAGACTAGAGCATGAGAAAGAGCTTTTGGGTTTTTATGTAACCGGTCATCCATTGGACAAGTTTCGAGGGCTTGTTGATACCGATAAATTTAAGCCATTGGGGCTCGTGGACGAGTTGGATCTCACTGAAGTTGGGAATGGGAAGTTTAAGCGGCGGAAGCGTTTCCCGTTTGCGGGCATGATTCGCAGTGTCGAGCATCGCACGACGAAGACAGGTAAGCCGTTTGGGATTTTGGTGGTGGAGGACTTCACTGGGAGCCGGGAGTTGATGTGTTGGGCTGAAGATTACAGTCCCGCGCGTGAGGCGGGACTGATGGAGGCGGGAAAGATTATCAAGTTTAAGGCCACTATTTCGATTGATGACCGCACTGAGCAGCGTCGTCTAACTGGAATCGATTTTTCCGAACTCAAGCCGGTGAGAGGAAAAGCCAATGGCAAAAATTCTGTTTTGGAGCTTCAGGTTCGAGTCGCGAGAAATAATCGGCACGACTTAGAACAAATCCGTGAAGTGCTATCGCTTCATCCTGGAAAGCAACCCGTGCTTTTGCATGTTCTCAATGGAGCTGGAAAGAGAGTAACGGTTGAAGTTGGAGAAGAGTTCTGGGTGAAGAGTAGTCCCGAATTATCAGCGGCGGTAGGGCGGTGGGTGAGTTGAGTTCAAAATTTATTGAACTGGTTAGTGATTTAGTTATCCTTTCGGGGTGTCTGAACTCGTTGCAAAATCTGATTCGAGTCTTTCGGAGCTGGAAGAGGCGACGATTGCTTATTTCGTGGATGGGGTTCGGGTTTTAGGATTACCGCCTTCAGTAGGAGAGATTTACGGTCTTCTTTTTATTTCTCAAGAGCCTTTCGCTCAAGCTGATCTGGTGGAACGCTTGGGGATCAGTAAAGGTTCCGCGAGCCAAGGGCTCAATTTACTGAGGGCGCTGGGAGCTCTCAACGAAGTGAACGGTCCGGATTCTCGGCGCACTTACTTCGTTGCCAATCTGAATCTCAAACGTTTGGTTGGGGGCTTTATTCGAAATCAAATCCGTCCTCATTTGCGGAGTGGAGAGGAGAAGATGGATGGACTTCAGGATTTAGCAGAAAGAGAGGAAGATGCTGAGAAAAAGGAGTTTATTCAAGAGCGACTCGGGAAATTAGAGCGGTGGTCCCAAAGAGGGCAAATGGTGTTGCCGGTTTTACAAAGATTTTTAGGAGAATGAGTGAGGACTTCGATGTCGAGTGCTCTTCTCCAAAGTGGTATTGTCTCCGCTCTCAAACGAAACGAGAGCATATTGCTGCGGCTACTGTGAGCAGCCATTTTCGGGAAGAAATCGAGGTTTTTTGTCCTCGTCTGAAATATAAAAAACCGACCAAACGAGGGGTGATTTGGTGGGTGGAGCCGCTTTTTCCCGGTTACTTTTTAGCGCGGTTTGATGTTGTGACTCACCTTCGTGATTTGTTGCATTTGAATGGAGTCAGTGGGGCGGTTCAATTTGGGAATGTTTTGCCTGAAGTGCCAGAGGCTTTTGTGAATGAGCTTCGCAAAGAGTTTTCGGGAGAAGAGAAGCAAGATATTCTCGAGATTGAGCGCAAGTTGGGGGTGGGAGACGAAGTTGAGATGATTGGAGGAGCCTTCCGGGGAGTAGATGGAGTGGTTCTTGAGGTGCTCCCTTCTTCGGAGCGAGTGAAGGTTTTGCTCGAGTTGATGGGAGAAATACGTCCTGTGGAAGTCGATATTTACTCTCTTTTGGTGAGGGAGCGAGCCTGATTGGGAGCGAAGTGGATTATCTAAAAAAAACCAGTTAGGAGGTTTTTGAGAGGGGAGGCTCTCTGGAGGTGGTGAGTGAGAGAAGGGGGCTTCGGTGTGGACGTTATTTAGTTCAATTTTGATTGAACTCTGAGGGTAATTTTCATTTATGGGCTTGATGGTGAGTGCCGAGCCACACCAATTTGACGGTCATTTTTTCTAGGATTGACCAATGGCGGACGCTTGCGTAAAATAAAGTGCTCCTGACTGTTCAATTTTAAACACTGTCAGTTCACCCCAAAAATAAGCACCCTAAACAAGCAATGAGTAAGAAAGTTTTAATCGCAGGAGGCGGAGGATTTATCGGCGGCCATCTCGCTAAGAGTCACCTCGAACGTGGTAATCAAGTGGTTGTCGCAGACGTCAAGCCAATCAATGAGTGGTATCAGCTCCATGAAGGCGCGGAGAACGTGTCGGCAAATATGGAAGAAAAGGATGCATGCTATCAGGTGATGGAAGGCTGTGACCAAGTTTACAATCTTGCTTGTAACATGGGTGGAATGGGCTTCATCGAGAATAACCGTAGCCTCTGTATGTTGAGTGTTCTTATCAATACTCACATGCTCATGGCCGCCAAGGATCAAGGGGTGAAGGATTATTTCTACAGTTCCAGTGCTTGTATTTACCCAGATTTTAAGCAAACCGACGCTGCCGTAGTGGCCTTGAAAGAGGAGGATGCTTATCCTGCGATGCCTGAAAATGGTTATGGTTGGGAAAAGCTTTTTTCCGAACGTCTTTGTAAAAATTTCGAAGAAGATTTTGAGTTCATTTCCAAGGTTTACCGCTTTCATAATGTTTACGGTCCTTTTGGAACTTGGGACGGTGGACGCGAAAAAGCTCCTGCTGCCATGTGTCGTAAAGTCATCGAGTGCATCGACAAAGGAGAGCTCGAGATGGAAATTTGGGGAGATGGCGAGCAGACTCGTTCCTTCATGTATATTGATGATTGTGTGACTGGCATCGACAAGTTGATGGCTTCCGACATCACGGATCCTCTGAACTTAGGCCGCAGTGAGCTCGTCACTATCAATGGACTTCTTGATATTGTAGAAAACATCGCCGGTGTAAAAGTGAAGCGGAACTATAATCTCGATGCTCCTCAGGGAGTTCGAGGTCGCAATTCCGACAATGCTGAAATCAAGCAAAAATTGGGCTGGGAGCCTGAAATCGATTTGGTCAC
>CAZUEC010000106.1:0-6819 GCA_964618865.1 uncultured Roseibacillus sp.
GGTGGCTTTGACTGGATTCCCTTTGTTAGAGAAAGACCTTGCGCGAACGGTGTGGGAGATGGCGTTGGATCATGAGAGTTTTGAGACTCCGGTTCGGGCTTGTGATTTGCGGCAATGTCGGGGGATGTGTTGTCACGATGGGGTTTATGTGGGGGAGGAGGAACGTGCGGTGATTGAGGAGGTTCTCCCTGGGGACCATTTTGAAGAGAGAGACGGGCGCTGGAAGACGCGGACGGTTCCTGCTGGGGAGGGAGAATTGGGGGAGAGCTTTCCGGAGCATTTTCCTGAAACACGTTGTGTGTTTTTAGATGAGCGAGACTATTGTCGTTTGCAGAGTCTTGCGATTGAGGAGGGAAAGCATCCTTGGTTTTGGAAGCCGTTTCCGTGCTGGTTGCATCCGTTGGGGTTTCGCAGCGAGAGCCGTTCTGCGCGACCGATTTTGTCTTTGCCTCGAGTTGGGGATGATCCTGCTGGAGGACAAGGGTATTCTGGCTTTGCCTCTTGTACGACTTGTGGGAAGAAGGATGAGTCTGGACGGCCTGCGTGGCAAGTTTTGCAAACGGAGCTGGTCTTTCTATCTGAAATCAGTGGGCGTAATTTGTGGAATGAATTTACTTCGTTAGCTCCTTGATGGTTTTGAGTTTTTTCTTGGGTTGTTCTTCCGCTTCAATGATGGAGATGGTGTCGTTTATCAGTTTACGCCATTTGTCGTCGCCGGTTTTGTTGTTGAGGATTTCGGCGGCGTCTTGGACTGGCTTAAGGTGGTCGCGGGCGTGACCTTTGTACTTGAGCATGAGTTTAGCAGCAAAGGGGAGGCGGCTATTTTTCCCCCAGCCGAGATCAGCTAAGAGTAAGGCGGAGGCTTCGGCTCCTTCCTCAAGATTGAGTTCGGCTAGGGTCTCGGCGCAGGAAACACGTAGCTTATTGGCGAACATGATGTTGCCTTCGGGAAGTTTGGAGGTTTGTTCGTAGATGCCTGGGAGAAGAGGATAAAGTTCTTTTTCAGGTAGGAAGCGGAGGCCCATGGCGATGCGAGATGAGACGAGGGCGTCTTCATCTGCTAGGAGGATATTGATTGCGTCAATGGTTGCTTTGCGGTCTTTGGGTGCATTGAGTAGTTTACCGACGGCACGATTAGTAACCCCGATTGGGAAAAAGGTGTTGCCGATGGCTTGGGTGAAGATGGGGCTTTCGCCAGAGTTTTTTGCTAGGTGTTTGAAGATTTCTTCAAGAGCGCGGGGTTTATTTTTTCCTGCTAAACTGGTGATGGCGATGACTTGGACTTTGATGTCTTGGTCGGCGAGTAGGGGCACGCATTCGTTGAAGTTCTTACTGGAGCGAAGGGCTGCGATGCGTTCAAGTGGGTTGTCGGAAGAGAGGGAGGCAGTAGAATTGAGTTTCGCTTTGCGGCGGCGTAATTCTCGAGCGCAGTTGTGGCGTACAATGGGAGACCAAGAGGATAGATTTTCGCGCAGGAATTCTGGGGAAGCAAAGCGGTAGTTGATTTGTCCGGCTTCGATAGATTTTGCGATTTCTTCTGAAGTAAACTGTGGTTGGCAGGTTACTCCTCGGCCAGTGATGCGGAGTGTTTTCAGGGGGGTTGCGAAGTGAAGAAGATAAGCTCCGGGGCAATCCCATCTTTCGTGGGCGCTTCCTTTTCGCTGGCGAGGGTATCCTTGATAGGGGAAGCGAAGTTCGTGGTCGCGGGCGAGGTCGTGGTACCATCCGAATTCTTTGAGCCAAGCTCCTGTGGCGGAGGGTCCGCAGAGGGATACGGCTGGAAGAGACCAGAGCATGTTGAAGAAGTTGCCGGTGTGGCCTTGTTCGCGGTCGGAGCCGTAGCTAGCGAGTGCGGTGCGAGCGTAGTAACGGGTGGCTTGTTTGTCGTTGAGAAGGCTATAGAAGATGGCGGCGGCAGAGTTTTTGCCATTATCGTCGTGACCGTATTGGAGGTTGGGTGGTCCGTCGCCGTAGGGAATGGCGCCCATACCGACATGTCGGCGGAAGAAGTTGGCAGCTAATTCGATAGCTTCATCGAGCCCTTGGAATGATTGGCCACATTCCCGAGCTAGTACGAGAGAGATGGCGACGGGAACTCCGACGGCGTTGACGGCGCCGTATCCATTGAGTCGGTTAGTGGCGGGGTTTACGAAGGTGTGCCCCCAAGTGCCGAGAGGACCTTGACCTTCAACGAGAAGACCGGAGAGGCGTCGAATTTCGGGAAGAACGGAACGGTCTTTGGTGATGAGATAATATTCGCAGAGGAATAAGTTGGTGAAGGAATAGTGCCAGCAGGCGAGGGGGATTTGAGGAGAAAGGGGGGCGGCGAGGGTGTTCTTGACGTGTTTCTTGATCGCTTTTTTGTAGGCTTGATCTCCGGAGGCGAGAAGGGCGAGGGCATTGATGTGGCTGGCAATTTCAGGTCTTTTTAAACCGCGAGCAATGATGCCATTACAGCCGTCGTGAAGGATGCGTTGGGATTTGATGCAATCGAAGGGAGCAGTGGGAGAAAATGTGGGAAGCTGTGGGAGTTTGATGGCAACGGTTTCGATGGAGTCTTTGCGAAATCGTTTGAGAAAGAGTTCTCCTTTGTTAGATGACTCTGCTTGACTAATGGCTTTGGAAAAAGCGATGCGGGCATCCGTTTCGAAAAGGGAATTTGCTATTCCAAGAATGACGTCACCTTTTTGTAAAATTTCTTTGGAGGGGCCAGTTTTGGAAACTTGAGTGATTAGAATTTGACGGCTGTTTTTCGTGGTTCCTTCTGCTCCACCGGCACTGACTTGAAACCAGCCTCGGGCACCAATGGGACCTAGATTCCAATCGTGAGAGGATTGTGCGGGCAAGGTGTCGCCTTGCGTGAAATCATAAACCTTTGAGGGGACGGCCGGGTCTTTGGCAGATAAATAAGACAGAGAGCCTAGAAGAAGGAGAATGTATTGGAGAGGTTTCATGATGTGAGAGAAGAGGTTTGAGCGTGGTTTGAAAAGAAAAACTCTGGTCTTGGACAATGATGTTGTTATTCCAATTGTCACTAGTTTGGTCCCAGAAGGAGGTGAGGATATCTCAAGTTGATTGGTCGGTAAATCGCTTTTAATAAGTTGATTATGATTAGAGGATCTTGCTTTGTTTAATCCTCTTCAGCTAGGAGTTCTGCGAGGGCTTTCTTTTTTCGGATAGTTTGCATTTTCCAAAGCCCAAATAATAAGAGAGGGAGTCCCAGCCAAGCTAGAGAGAGAAAAAGGTGTTCCGTAAAGAATGAGTGAGGAGCTGTTTTTTGGTCGCTGAGTTTGCTGAGTTGGGCTGCGAAGCGTAGATTGACGATGGTGATGGTGGTGCCGAGAAAGGTTGCGAATGCGGCGGGCCAGAGGGTATTAGCTCGTCGAATCCCGATGATCGTGGCGATGGGGGGACCGACTAGGAGAGTGGTTTTGAATGCGATTTCTATGAGGAACACGGTTTTAAAGGCGAACGAGTTCGAGAACTTCGGGGATGCCTCCCTTTTTGATTTCAACTCTGAAGGCGTATTGTTGTTCACGTTCGATGTTGACGGTGTTGAGAGTGCTGGGGACGATTACGAAGACGTGTTGTTCGCTTCCTGAATTTTCGACTCTGAGGTCGATGAATTTGCCACTGTCTTGAGGGCGAATGGCATGAATTCGTCCTTCGATCGAGTAGACGTTTCCGCGGAGGGAGTTGGCATTACTGCGGAAGGCATCTACTGGGAGAGGGGGTTCTGAGAAACCAGCGGGTTTTTTGTTGAGTAAAAAATGGCCTGTTCCCAAAAGAGCAACCACGATTGCGATAATGCCGATGGTGGTGCTAGAATTCGATTTGGATGATGCGCGGCGTGCCATAAGCGGACTATGAGGGAGTTGAGGGAAAGGATGAAACCCAAATCGAATCCAATTTGTTGATGTGATTGGCTAGTGGGCTTAGGAAGGGTTTAGGGACTTCGTTAGGAGTTTGTGGGGAGAGAGCTTTTTTGATGGGCAATCCAGAGAAGCCAACAGAGGGAGCAGAGGGCGAGTGAGAGGTAGCACATTGGAATTCCACTTGCGCTTTTGGGGCATTCGA
The DNA here is from genome assembly GCA_964618865.1 of uncultured Roseibacillus sp. Classification (GTDB taxonomy): domain Bacteria; phylum Verrucomicrobiota; class Verrucomicrobiia; order Verrucomicrobiales; family Akkermansiaceae; genus Roseibacillus. The sequence continues at coordinate 4,078 of CAZUEC010000106.1, forward strand.
TAAAGCCACCGATCTCCCCTATGGAGGCGAAGAGGGCTAAGCCGGAAGGAAAGCCAAGGCTGGGGAGGAAGAGTTTGCGCAGGCGAGTGAGGTGTCCGATGAGGGCGAGAGCGAAGCCGGCAAGGACAAGATAACAGGCGGGAATGGGTCCGAGAGAGGGACAGGCGCCGGGATGATGCCATTGTTTGAAAGAGAGGGCGCTGGCTTGATAGCTGGCAAAGGCGAGAAGGAGAGCGAGCGCGATGAAGCTCAGGTTACGAACTTTCATGAGGATGTTTGGTTTTTCGAAGATATTGAGATGCGGGAACAGTGGAAAAGAGAGGCTCCGAAGACGATAAGGTGGGTTACGTTCATTGCTGAGGGAAGGAGGTACTTCCCGATCGCAGGAATGGTTGCGTAGAGGAGAAAGATGGAAGCTAAAATGAGAATGGGAGAGAGGAGGGCCATCCATTTTGGGTAGTAAGATTTGCCTTTGAGGATGCTAAAAATCCAGAGGAAAGAGAGGAGTAAGATGGCGAGGCGTAATACGGTGATGAAGGGTTCGTTGTGTTCGGTGAGAGCTTTAAAAAGGGTGGAGGAGGCTTCTTTTGATTCTACTGCTTTTCTGGTGAGTCCGAGATAAACTCGTCCTCCAATCCAGGCAATGCCGACTCCGAAGGAGTAGATTCCAAGGATAGTGATGGTTTTTCCTAACCAGCTATTCTTGCGATCAAGTGCTTTGCCGAGATGAAGGTAGCCTAAAAAATAAAGTGGTCCGGTCAGGACGCAGAGAAAGTGGCCAATGCTGAGGTTGATCGGTTTGACTTCAAGAAAGTAATTGTAAGTGCTCTCATCGATTTGACCTGTTTGAGTGAACTGCATCAGCCACTCACCAATGCCTACTCCGAGTGCACCGAGTAGGCCGGCAACTCCAGTGAGAATGAGGGTGTTCTTTTCTTGTTGAGTCATGGTTCAGAGCAACGATGGTTTTGTGGTCGTTTAAGAGTCGATGATGTGGAATTGGCTGTGGGGTTTGAGGTTGGGGAATGTCCGCGTTGTGCCATCTTGAAGTTTGATTTCGAGGGTGACGGGGTTGTTGGTTTCTCCGAGGCCAAAGTGTAAACCAGGGAAGCCGTCCGAGCAGAGGCCTTCTCCTGCTACGAATTGGCGCGTGAGTTTTTTTCCGTTTGGAAGGGTAATTGTTCCGGTTGCGTTGAGCCATTTGGTGGTTTCGGGAAAACGAACGGTGAGTCCTTTGAGTGATCCGGTTTGCTCGGTGATGAGAGCTTTAGTTGGTCCTCCGAGATTCCCAATGACGAGGTCGAGTGAGCCATCTTGGTTGAAGTCGGAGACGACTTGTGTGATGCCAAATTTGGAGTTCTCGGCTTGAGCATTTTTTTCGACGGAGAGGAAGGTGCCGTCTTCTTGCTGTTCTAGTAGGCGCCCGGGATAGAGTTGGAGATATTTGACGCCAGGAAAGCGGGCGTAATTTTGTGAGAAATAAAGATCCATCTGGGAATCATTATTAAAATCTTCAATGTGAGTGCCCCAGCCGAAGCCGTATTTGGCGGCGTTTTTGGCAATTGAGACATCGCGGAAGCTGAAGTCGCCTTGGTTCTGAAGCAGGATGTAGTCGGGATTGAATTTTTGCTCTTTGGTTAGATTTCCTTTCACCATAGCTCGGGGGAGAGTGGTGCCGACGTTAGAAAAGTAGAGGTCTACGTCGCCGTCATTATCAATGTCGCCAACACCAATGCCCATTGGGTATGAGTAGGCAGTGGGGTCAGGGTGTGGCTTGAAGGTGTTATTTTTTCGGTTTTCCCAAATTTTGACTTTGCCGGTATCTTGTGCGACGACGAGGTCGGGCCATGTGTCGTTATTGAGATCTGCGAAGACGGCGAGGAAGCGGTTGTGTTGGCTAAAGAGGCCTGCTTCTTTCGAGATGTCTTGCCAGTTGTTCGTCCCGTCATTGAGTAGGAGGTAGGAGTAGCCGCCGTAGCCATCACTAAAGTTTGTTTCTCCTTCTGCATGGTCTAGTTTGATGTATCCCGAGATGTAGAGGTCGACAAAGCCATCTTTATTGATGTCGCCTAAGGCAATGGAGAGTGGGTGGGTGTTATCGGCGAGGCCGAATTCGAGTTTTCGTTGTGTAAAATTGCCGTCAGTGTTTTTGGCAAAGTAGACTCCGGATTCTCGAGCAATGAAGAGTTCTTCTTTGCCATCACCATCGGTATCGATGGAGGCGAGGCCGAAGGTGGCGTCTGAGTTTTTCTTATCGAGTCCACTGGCGGGGAAGGGTTGGAAGCCTGTTGGGGTGTATTGAAAGAGGGAGTCTTTTTGTCCTTGGCCGCCTCCAATGGCGATTTCGTCTATGTCATCGCCATTGATATCGATGGTGGTGATGCCCATGAAGGGGAGCGATTTTTCAAGATTTCCGTGCTGAGTGTGTGGAAAGGGGACGGTTTTGAATTTGAGGTTGGTTTCTCCGGTTTCTGGAGGAGGTCCTTGCACGCGGGATACGACAAACCAAACGGCGGCGATGAGCCCAATGGGCAGGAGCAGTAATCCGATAAGAATTTTTTGCTTCTTTGACATGGGCTGATACTGAGCGGCTTTGGTCAGAAGCGGCAAGCCTGATTAGAGTTTGTCTTTGATTCTAATTTTGGAAGAGACCTGAGATGAGGGTCTGCGAGGTGGGGGGGAAGCTGGCTAAAAGGGGCCGTCAGGGGTGGTCTTCGGGAGGTGGCTCCGGATGTAGGATTC
>CAZUEC010000107.1:0-6772 GCA_964618865.1 uncultured Roseibacillus sp.
CCCTTGGTGAACCAAATCTTACAACAAGCCTCCCAACAACTTGATCTCAAAAGAACAATTGCCATCCGCATCCATCAGCAACTCCAATCTCCCGTCGCCGGAGGATTTTTACGACCAACAGTCTACCTCCCCACCTCCGCCCGCAATTGGAACGAAGAGACCTTGCGAGCAGTCCTCTTTCATGAAATTGGTCACCACGTCCGCGGTGACCTCTGGGCCGCCTTTGCCGCCCGCCTAGCCTGTCTCGTCCACTGGTTTAACCCTTTAGCTTGGATTCTCCGGCACAGACTCGCTACTCAGTGCGAATTTGCTTGTGACGCCCGAGTCCTCGAAACTGGACTTGATGCCAAAAGCTACGCCCACACCCTCTGCGACCTTGCCATGCCTCAAGACCGCCGCACTCCCGCTCTCGCCATCGCGATGGCCACCAAATCAACCCTTCGCGATCGAGTTGAAAACCTTCTTTCCCCTCGTCGCCCGCTCACCCTTCTACCCATCACCGCCACTCTTTTTCTAACACTTGGAACCGCACTTGCCCTCTCCACCCTCCGCCCCGTAATCGAACGTTCTTTAGCACCCAACGCCAGTTACCAAAAAACTGAAATCGAACTTCGTCTTTCCGCCAACCCCTTTCCTGGAAACTAACAAATCAAAAAACAGAAGAGACTTTTCCGACCAAAAGATCGAACAAGGTATCATCGACTACTCAGCACGCGACTATCGAGATCAGAATAATCAACTCATCGCACAAGAAAAGGACATCACCAACCGCTCACCCAACTACCACTTCGGCGACCTCAACGAAATTAAACCGGACATGCTCAAAGAAGTCGCTCGAAATGCCCACATTGCCGCCACCAAATTCGCCGAAAATGCAGGCGCCAAAGTAAGCCGTATCCGCCACCCCCGCCAAGAAGCCCTCCTCATCATCGAGGTCGGTCAAAACCACGGCGACACCCAGAACCTAGAAAAAAACGTCCGAATGGTCACCACAATCGAGTTCACCCTCACTCATTAAGTGGTAATTCCATAGAAAATCTGTCTTCACGACACCTCCGCCTTGCTTCAAGCGCCTAAATTCCAGTAGCGTTCGCCCATGCGCTCTGTTGCTCTTATCTTCAGTCTCACTACCCTCATTTGCGGTGGGCAAGAAGACTCCCCCTCCACTGAGTTACCTGACTTTCCTCCCCCAATAGAAAGTAACACTCCAAACTCACCCACAGACCCCACCCCTTCCGGCACTCCCGAACCCGCCGGCGAAAGCACTTCTCGAATCTACATCCCTACCGACCCCCACCCAAATCGCGAACCCGCTTTCGATCATATCGTCCCCTCCGAAAACCACCCTGATGTGGAAAAAAAAGAGCCCACAGAATCCGAAAACTTAAAGACAGAACAAAAAGATGATGGCGTAAGAGTCTCCGTCTTAGGCTACCACGAATTTTCGGCAAAACTTCCCAATACCGCCATGCGCATTCAAACCACCAAGTTTGAAAAGCAAATGAGAGCCCTTCACGACTTAGGCAAACCCATCATCTCGATGGAACAATTTATCAATTGGAAAAAAGGAAAAGGCACCCTCCCACCCCAATCATTTCTCATCACCATTGATGACGGGTGGAAGTCCGTCTACACCGACGCCTTTCCCGTTCTAAAAGAACTCAATTTCCCCTTCACCATCTTCCTTTACAAAAGATACGTCGACGGCGGAGGACGAGCTCTCACCACCCCAATGATCGAAGAAATGCTCGAATCCGGTCTTTGCACAATCGGCTCCCATTCTGTTGACCACCCCTTCCCCTCCAAATTCAAACAAGCCGCAAAAAAAGGAAAAGAAGAACACCTCGCCTTCCTCAACACCGAGTTTGGCGAATCCAAAGTCTTTCTAGAAAAAAAATTCGGAAAACCCGTTCCCACCTACGCTTATCCCGGCGGCTACGTCACCGACGCCATGCTCCCCGTCGCCATCAAACACGGCTACGAATTCCTCTTCACCGTCAACCCCGGCATGACCCGCCTAGACTCCGACAACCTCCTTCTTCCTCGCTTCATCATTTTAGGAAATCGCAACGGCGTCTTCAACCTCGCAACCACTTTCCGCGACCCCTCATCTAGTGCCTCCGCCGATGGCATCGTCATTCAAAACACCAAACATCCCGTCACCCCCGAACCTGGCGTCATTATCACAGACCGCAGGCCCACCATCGCCGCCGACCTCTCCCAAGAATCTGAAATCGACCCAGAATCGCTCGTTATGCGCATAGCTGGCTTTGGAAAAGTCCCCGCCGTCTGGGATCAATCCAACAAAACATTCTCCTGGGAGGTCAACCGCCCCATGCGCGTCCCTTCTTGCGATGCCTCCGTACAATGGCGACTCAAAGACCATAAAGAATACGAACTCCCCATGCGCTGGAGCTTCCGCATCGACCTAGAAGCAGCCTACCAACCAAGATAAGCGCCTACCCGCCCCCTCCCTCCAAAACCAAGAAGCTGACAAAACCTGAACTCAAGGAAAACGATCCAGCCTCGACAGTCATTCGGACCTCAATAGCATCGAACTTACGTGAAGTTCGCCCAAGCAGTCCTCTGGCTCCTCTTCCTCCTCCTCATCGGAAGACAGATCCAATCCTCACAGAATTCACCCCCACCTCAATCCGGAAAACGCTTCCAAAGCAGCTTAGCAAAAGTAGCCAACGCCTCTCCCATCCCCCTCTTTTCAGACTCCGAATCAAATTCTCTCCTTAGGTTCGGCTCCCGCCAAACTTCAATTTGGCAACCTCCCCTCCCCCAATGGCCCAATCAACAAAAAGTCAGCCTTCCCCTTGACCTACCTATTCAAAAGTTCGAACCCAACGAACAAACAGGCCACCAAGATTGGACCTACCGCAGCCAACACTTCGAATTCATTTCCAACGCCCCCCTCCGCGACCATGTCGTACGAGAATTTAGCGCCCTCTTCGAACTCACCCAGCTTTACTGCAAACAGCTCCCCTTCCACTTATCCCGCCTACAAGAGAAGCCTAAGCAAAAACTACAAGTTCGACTCATCGAAAACTACCACCACTACCTTCGTGAAGGCGGAGCATCTGGTTCAGGAGGAATCTACCTCACAGAACCCGACCTCATCCTCATCCCTTTCGAAGGTCTAGGTCTCAAAAAAAGCCATGACAGCTACGCCCTCGAAACAGATCGTAGTAACCAAACCCTCATGCATGAAGCCACTCACATGATGATGCGTGGCCCCCTACTCAAAGATGGCTGGTTCGTAGAAGGCGCAGCAGAATATGTCGCCACCATTCCCATGCGCCAAAACTCTCTTCGCCTGCAAGAACACCACGAATCCATCAAGCGCTACATCACGAGTTTTGGAATCAACAACGGAGGAGGCCACAATCTAGGAAAGCACATCGAACTCGCCCCCCTAAAAACTCTAATGGAATGCGACTACCACCAATTTCAGAAAATCGAAAACGGATACCCTTACTCCCTTCTCGTCTTCTACTACTTCGCCCATTCTGATGGCTCCGGAAACGCCGCCCGCTTAATCAGCTACGCTCAAGCCCTCAATGAAGGGCAAAAAAGCCATACCGCTCGCAAAATACTTCTTGCTAACCGCGACTACACCACCCTTGAAGAAAAAATAGTAAGCGCATGGAAAAAAGACGGCATCTCACTCACTTTTCGTAAGTGAAATCACCGCCTTGTTTACTGATCCAGACAACTACGCCTTCTTCAGTAAATCGCGAATTTCTTCCAAAAGCTTCTCTTGCGCCGGAGCCTCTTCCTCCTCCTCTTCTTCCTTCTTCTCAAAGGCAGCCACCACTTTCTTCACTAAGAGAAAGACCACGAAAGCCAGCAAAACAAAAGAGATGAAATCTTGAAAAAACTGACCATAACGAATCGCAACTTCAGCCACTTCCGGCGACGCTGCAATCTCTCCATTTTCCGAAGCCTCAATCGCAGGCGAACCTTCAGTAATCACCTTCTTCATATCCGAAAAATCGACATCTGCAATCAAAGCCCCAATCGGCGGCATGACCACATTATCAACCAATGATTTTACGACCGTCGCAAACGCGCCGCCCAAAATAAAACCAACCGCCATGTCTATAAGATTACCTTTAAAGGCAAAATCTTTGAATTCTTTTAGCATAATATTGTCTGGGTTAGGCCCTTATCAAACATCTCTTTTTTTTTGCAGCAACCTCGAAATCCATCATCCCCTTGTCACTTAAAAATCAAGAATTCCGAAAAAACGCCACAATCTCCACTTTTCTCCACTCCCAACCCTTGCTTACATCAGCCCGTTATGGCGATTCATCCCACTGCTGTTATCTCTTCCAGTGCTGAGATTGGAACCGATTGTGAAATCGGACCTTACTGCGTGATTGGCGACAATGTTATCCTAGGAGCTCAATCTAAGCTTTATAGCCACGTCGTTATCGAACGTGACACCATCATCGGCGAACGCTGCCAAGCCTTCCCCTTTGCCGCCATTGGAGGCCTGACCCAAGACCTCAAATACAGTGGCGAACAAACTCAACTCATCATCGGCCACGACAACACATTCCGTGAAAACGTAACCGTCCACCGAGGAACCACCTCCAAAACCCCAACTCGAATCGGCAACAACAACCTCTTTCTTTGCTACGCCCACATCGCGCATGAATGCCAAGTCGGCAACAACGTCATTTTTTCCAATAACGCCACCATCGCAGGCCACGTCACCGTAGAAGACCACGCCATCCTCTCCGGCCTCTGTGCCGTACACCAATTCTGCCTCATCGGTGAAGGCTCCATGGTCGGAGGCCTCACTCGAATTGTTAAAGACGTCCCCCCCTTCATGATTGTCGAAGGCCACCCTTCCGCCACTCGCGCAGTCAATATCGTAGGCCTCCAAAGAAGAGGATTTTCAGAAAACGATATTCAGTGCCTCAAAACCGCTTACAAAAAACTGTTTCTCAAAAAACAACTCAACATCGCCGGACAAGTAGAAACCTTCCGAGAACACGAAGACTCAAACAACAAATGCGCTCGCCAGCTCATTGAATTCATCGAAAAATCCGAACGTGGAGTCGTCCGCTAGATGTTTCTCGTTCTCGACAATATCATTTCAGCAAGCCTTCTTTGGCTGCTCCTCACTCTATTTTCTCGATCGCAAAACTCCTCTCAAAACTTAACCGAAAGCTGGATTGTCATCTTCGCGATGCTAATCATCGACTGGGTTTTGAGATTAACCGTTGCCCCCTTCATCGGCTCCTTCACTGCGCTCATCCACATGGTCGCCCTCTATTTCGTCATCGCAAAAGTCTGCGACCTAGACCGAGGGCGCACCATTCGCATTTGTGTTTGGTATTTCTTAATCTCATTCTTAATGAAGCTTTTTCTCATCCTTCTCTTTTCTTAAGAAGAAACACTACCGAAAAACAAAACACTTCGGCTGCCCAGGACAATCAACTGGCTCACCCTTCGCAGACAGCTCCCCGCTCTCTTGATCAATCTGAAACACCTGCACATTCGCCGACGCTTGTCCCCCTACCAAAAGCCACTTCCCACTAGGATGGAGATTAAAGTTACGCGGAATCTTCACCCCCGCAGCAACTGTTTGAATCCTTTTCAAAGTCCCCTCCGGCATAACCTCATAGACCGATAAACTATTACGACCCAACCCACTTTCCTTCCCTCGACTCCTCAGATCACGCTGCGAAGAATAAACATACCTCCCGTTCGGATGCACCACAATCTCAGCACAACTCATTTTCTCAAGATCCGCACCCTCCGGCATCGTAGAAATTGTTGCCACTTCGGTGAGAGTCCCATCCTCTTCACCACGGCGAAAAGTCGTCACGGTAAGAGTCAGTTCATTAAGCACATACGCAAAATGACCATCCTTAGAAAACTTCATATGCCGTGGTCCTGCCCCTCCCGCCACCACTCCAGCCCCTGCCGGAGTCAACTTCGCATCTTCCGTAAAACGATAAATCAGCACCTTGTCCAAACCAAGATCAGGCACATACGCAAATTGATTTTTAGGCCCTGCCGCCATGTAGTGAGCATGAGGAGAACTCTGACGATCCTTACGAAGGCTTGACCCCTCATGCTGCACAACCGACACCGCATCCGAAAGCGAACCACTCCCCTCCACTCGAAAAGAAGCCACCGAACCACTCCCATAACTTGCCGCAAAAACAACCTCACCCTTAGCATCAACCGAAACATGGCAAGCCGCCCCACTTTGAGTCAAAGAACGATTCAAAACATCCAAAGTCCCATTATCTAATATTTGATAAGACCCGATCGCACCATTTTTCCCTTTTTCACCATCAGTCAAACAAGTCGCATACAAAACCGGCTTCTCAGGATGCAAAGCCAAAAAGCCCGCTCCTGGCAAACTAATCGCCTCACTAGTCGGCGAGAGCACTCCTGTATTCACATCAAACTCCGCCATCCTTATCCCTGCATTACCACAGGCTATATAAACTTGTTCGGCAGCACAAAGTCCCAAAGATAAAGAACAGGCAAAAGAGACAAATAGAATCGACTTCATCGCCGCCAGTACATCAGGCAAAACAATTCAAAGCAATCGCATTTCACCCTCTCAAAGAAAATCACCCCTTAACTCTTCTTCTTTTTCAAACGCATCGGATAAGCGATTTGCTGTAAATAGCCCACTAAACACCACGAAACAACCATCGCTAAGATAATCGGTAAAAGAGGAGTCCACACCCCCTTCCAATTCAATAGCCCCAAAGCAAAGAAAAAAAGCCCCCCC
>CAZUEC010000108.1:0-6753 GCA_964618865.1 uncultured Roseibacillus sp.
CGAGAGTGGGGAGTACACCAATGCCAACATATTGGCGAAATGGTCTTCGCCCTCATCGGAGAACAAGTTTTTGGTAAACAAGACTCCGACACCCTCGACGATTTTTGCGATATCTATCAATTCGAAGAAGCCTTCGTCGCCCCCTTCCTCCCCAGCAACAACCCTCAAATACCAAATTGTTAGAAATCTCCTTCCCACCTTCACCTCAATATTATGCCTCTCATCATGAGTAACAACTCTCCTGTTAAAAAAGCCAAACGCGTTAACGTCCGACGTCCTGACGTCATGGAATTAGTACAGGCCGAAGTCGAAAAACACTACCGCTCCGTCGTAGTCGAAAAACTCAAAAAACTCGGAGGCTCACTTACCATCGGCAACACCACCCTCCGACTCGCCAATCAATTCGGTTTCTGCTACGGCGTCGAACGAGCAATCGACCTCGCCTACGCCTCACGTCGAGTCTTTCCCCAACAAGAAATCTACCTCATCGGCGAAATTATTCATAACCCCGAAGTCAATCGCCAGCTATCTCAAATGGGCATCAAAACCCTCCCCTGGAAAGAAATGGACGAACAATACGATAACCTCACCGAAGAAGATGTCGTCATCGTACCCGCTTTTGGAGCCCCTAGTGAATTCATGGACAAACTCGGAGAAAAAGGATGCTACATCATCGACACCACCTGTGGCGATGTCATGAAAGTCTGGCGCCGAGTACGCACCTACGCCAAATCAGGAGTCACCTCCATCATCCATGGCAAAAAAGGTCACGAAGAAACCCGCGCCACCGCTTCCCGTGCCCTCGGAGAAGAAGGAAACGGACACTACCTCATCATCCTCACCCTCGCCGAAACCGCCTACCTCTGCCAATACCTCTCCGAAGGAGGCGACAAAGAAGAATTCTTCTCAAAATTCGAAGGCGCAACCTCTCCCGGTTTTGACCCCGAACAACATCTCGCTCGAGTCGGAGTCGCCAATCAGACCACCATGTTAAAGTCTGAAACCGAAGAAATTGGTCGCCAAGTTCGTAAAGCAATCATCGCAAGAGATAACCACGACCGCAACTACCTCGTCTTCGACACCATTTGTGGCGCCACTCAAGAACGCCAAGATGCCCTTTTCGAAATGCTCACCGCCCCCATGGATATCCTCCTAGTTGTCGGTGGATACAATTCCTCTAACACCAGCCACCTCGTCGAAATCGGCCAAGAAGAACTCCCCACCTTTTTCATTCAAAACGCCGACTGCCTCACCTCTCTGGAAACCATTGCTCATTTTGATCTCGAACAAAAAACCCAGATCAACTCCGAATACCCAGGCAAAATTCTAGCCGGAGAATCCGCCGTCATCGGCATCACAGCCGGAGCTTCTTGCCCTTCTAATCTCATAGAAGCAACCATTCTCAGAGCCTTCGAATTACGTGGCATCAACCGCGAACAAGTATACGCCGCCTAAATCTAATCCCCCGCTAAAAACTGAACAAACATCTCCCCTTCAACGTCTAACCCCTCATCCAATCATGTATCGATATATCCTGCTCCTTCCAATTCTAATAACCTCCCTCATCGCTAAGGAATTCGAAATCACAGCCATCGCAGCCAAGGTCAATGGTCATGCCATCACCAAAAAAGAAGTAGAAACCCTCCTTGCCCCTCGCCGTGAACTTCTCCAAACCACCTATCCTCGCCAAGGAGAAATCTACCACTCTCGCCTCAAAAAATTCCGCGACAGCATCCTCGATCAACTCATCAACAACGAACTATTGCTCTCAGAGATCCAAGGAAGAGCCAACATCCCAGACCACATCGTCGATCAAGAGATCGGCCGCATCATTCGCGAACAATACGACGGCAAAACAGAAGCATTTAACGAATTCTTACGTGAAAACGGACTCACACGCCGCAGCTTTCGCGAACAACAACGAGAACAAATCCTCGTCCAAGCCTATCGCTCCCAACAATTCGGATCCATCGCTCCTCCTACAAACGCCGAAATCAAAGCTAAGTATGAAAAACAAAAACTCTCCATACGAGACCGCACCAAAGACACCATCGAATTCAAAAAAATCTTCATCGTCGCTCGCGACCGCTTCGATCCCAACGTCACTCCAGAATCCCAACTTGCCCTAGCCGACAAAATCTTACTCGAGCTCAAAGGAGGAGCCGACTTCTCTGAAATGGCAAAAAAACACTCCAATGGAGCCTTCGCCGGCGACGGAGGTCATTGGCCAGAAGAAAAACGAACCGCCTTTTCCCTCTCCTTTGGAGACGTCCTCTTTGAAGAATCCAAAGAAGGAGACCTCGTCGGCCCTCTAAAAGATCCTGCCGGCTTCACCATCGTTAAAATTCTCAAAATCAACTACGGTCCTAGCCCTCCCTTCACAGATAAAGAAATTAAGGAACGAATGAAAAGAGCGGTCAACATCGAAAAACGCACCGAAAAATACGAAAAATGGATCAACGAACTCAAAGCACACGCCATGATCGACCGGAACTATTAACTCAAAGTAATTTCCCTCTCCCATCGCTTTTTCATTTCTCATTTCACCGATTTCCAGTTTGCTCACACAGTGCTTACCGAAACTGTTTCCCTCGCGACTGCTCCATACGACATCCTAGTCGATAGCGGTTGCCTCCAACGACTTGGACACCACCTCAAGATTGCGGGTCTCACCGGTAAAGCCGCTGTCATCTCAGACCACAACGTCGGCCCCCTTTATCTCGACACCGCCCTGACTTCCTTGCAAGAAGCAGGCTACCAAACCTCTACTCATCTCTTTCCTGCTGGCGAAGCCTCCAAGTCCATGCCCCAAGTGGAAGAGCTCTGCCGCAGCCTCATCCAAGCCAACCATGATCGCTCCTCTTTCGTCATCGCTCTTGGTGGCGGAGTCACCGGTGACTTAGCAGGCTTTGTCGCCGCCATCTACTACCGAGGAATTCCCGTCGTCCAAATTCCGACCACCATCGTCTCTCAAGTCGACTCTTCCGTAGGAGGCAAAACAGGAGTAAATACTCCCGAAGGAAAAAACCTTCTCGGCTCCTTTCACCAACCTTCTCTCGTTCTCATCGATCCCGCCACCTTAACCTCCCTTCCTCCACGAGAATACCATGAAGGTTTTGCCGAAGTCATCAAGCACGCCGCCATTCGTGACCTCGACATGTTAGATGACCTCGCAAAGATCAACCCCGACGAACTCCCCCCCCCTCCCGAGCTTCTGCTACGGAACCTCGCCATCAAAGCTCGAATTGTAGAAGAAGATGAACGAGAAACTTCCGGAGCTCGAGCCTTACTCAATTTCGGCCACACCATTGGCCACGCCATCGAAGCTTCCGTCCCATACGGCCAACTTCTCCACGGTGAAGCCATCTCCCTTGGCATTCGCTCCGCTCTCTACCTCTCCGAAAAACACTCCACTCTAACCTCCGAAGATCGGCAACGCATCCTCGCCCTCCTCACTCGCTTTCACCTCCCTCTCACCCTTCCCGACGGCCTCACCACCGAAACCCTCATCGAAAAAATGGAGCGTGATAAAAAGTTCTCAGGCGGACAACGAACTTTCATCCTCCTCTCTCAAGCAGGCAAAGCCCACCCTAGCCAAGAAGTCTCTCCAGAATCCGTTGTGGAATCCATCAACCTATTACGAACTCAGCCGTAACAGAACAAAGACAAGAGCGACTCCCTTAAAAAACCATCGCTCGTTGCCACCACTTCAAACATCCACCCCTCTCAACAAAGAGAACTTCTCTTCACCGAGCTAAAATGAACATCCTCTCATAAAAAGAGAGATCGCCTACCCACCATAGGCCGCTTCCACCTTCTCAGCGACATCTCGGTAACCATAATCCACTTCGTAAATTTGCTTAAAGGACGCAATCGCATCCTCCTGCTGCTTCTGATTCTCATAGATAGTCCCTAATTCGTAAAGAACCTCCTTCTTGGTCGCATCCATTTGCTTCAACTCGGCATCAGCCTCTTTGAAGCGATTGATCGCCATATCCGCCATCCCCATTTTATCAAAAGTCCGGCCCAAAAGAACCAACACCTTATTACGAATATGCGGATTCCGAGTCGCCTGCTGCAAATGCTTAATCGCCTCCTTATAATCGTGAGCGTGATAAAGAGCCTCTCCAAGTGAAAAACGAAGAGTCGGATCAGTTGGGTTTTCTTCCACCCGTGCAAGACGCTCTTGGACCTGAGAAACACTAAGCGTAATTTGAAATTCATCCAGCTCTTTGCGAGCCACCGCATCATCAGGATTTGCTTCTACCGCCGCTTCCAACTCTTTCACACGATCCGCCGAAGCCTTATCCTTCATCTCGCTGGCTTTCCCTTTTAACGCCACATCATTATTACTAATCTGGAACCCCCAGCCATAAAAAGTATGAGCATTACTCCAATCTTCTAAATTCTCATAAACTTCCGCTAAATCCCTTACCACATGGAGATTATTCTGATCAGCAGCATACTGAGCCGCAAGATCATCGCGTTTAGCCTCCATTTGCTCTCGAGTAAGAGCCGTCCGAGAAGCCTTTTCTAAAGCTAAAGTCTCCTCAGAATCTTTCTGCTTAAGCTCCAACTCACCAGACTCATTCCGGTTAGAAAGCATCGAAGCACGAGCCGTACAATCTTTTGCCGCTTTGACCGCATCAATGTCAGCAGGATTAGCCTTCACAATATCCTCATAGACACTAGCGGCCTCCAAGGCTCGCTCCAATCCGAGATAATAATCAGCCAACTTATGCATCAGTTTTCCCTCTTCCGGTGAAACCTTGCGAATCGTCTCAAGGGCAAAGATCGCCGTCTCCGTCATCCCTAACTTCGCCGCAACATCGTGCAAAGCATCATTAAAGGAAGGATTGAAAGGCTCCTTCTCAAGCTCTTTCTCAATTGCCTGCAAAGCAAGATTTCCATCTTTCTCCGCTTGTGAAAGATACTTTTTAGAAACAGAAGGCGTTCCCGTTCCCACATTCGTCCCAAAGAGACCCCGTTTCTTTTTGGGTCCACCAGTTAACTTATCTTCAGCTAGACGAAGAGCTTTCCGCGCATCCAAGAAACCTGGAACCTCCTTGAGAATTGCCTGCAAAAGCGTGACGGCATACTTATGATTATCAATCTGAATAGATTCTTGAGCTTTCTTCCAATATTGCTGAATAGCCGGAGCTAGCTCGTCATGTTCCACCTCGCGAAACGCATTTTCTTCCTGTCCTTCTTCCATGAATATTAACTGTGTGCCTCGCGATGATGACAACTCCACAAATCATGGCAAGAAAACGCTCCCGAAAAAAAAATCCCCCTCCTCTGCCCTGACCAGCAGAAAGGCTCCTTCAAAAATCGAAAGCAAATCTCCCACTAACCCTTCATAAGAGCCTCGATTTCATCGACTTCGATGGGAATATTCGCCATCAAATCGATATTTTCGTCTTTTCCGATTACAAAGTCATTTTCTAGCCTCACTCCCAGATTTTCATCCGGAATGTAAATTCCAGGCTCGATCGTGAAAACCATTCCCTCGCGCACCGGCTCATTCATCGGCCCCACATCATGCACATCCAACCCGAGATGATGAGAAGTTCCATGCATGAAATACTCATTCACCAAAGGCAATTTGTCTCGATCCTGCTTCTGGGCCTCCTCCTCATCAATTAACCCCAATTTAATAAGTTCGACTTCGGTAAACTCGCGCACCTTCTGTTGATAATCTTTAGGAGTAATACCCGGACGCAGAATTTCATTAGCCTGCTTAAATACACTCAACACCGCCTCATAGACAGCTCGTTGACGAGGAGTAAACTTCCCATTCACCGGAACCGTCCGAGTCATATCAGCATTCCAATTAGCATACTCCGCAGCAACATCCATCAACACCAAATCACCATCTTCACACAGATCCTGATTCTCCAAGTAATGTAAGACGCAAGCATTTTTCCCAGTTCCAATAATCGGTAAATAGGCAAAACCACGAGAACGACTCCGAACAAATTCATGGAGGTACTCTGCTTCAATCTCCCACTCCCCAACTCCCGGCTTGATAAAACCAAGCACTCGTCGAAAACCAGCCTCCGTAATATCGCATGCTTTTTGTAACATCTCGATTTCTAACGGCTCCTTAATGAGACGAAGCTCGTTTGTTATAGGAGCGAGACGCTCATACTGATGCAAAGGAAAACGAGCCTGACACTTCTTGATAAAACGATCATTGCGAGTCTCAACTTCCCGTGTCGCACGAGTGTGTTCATTCGTAGAAAGATACACATGATCTGCCTGAGGAACTAAACAGGAAAAAACGGATTCAAAAGCAGAGGTCCATTCGATTCTCTCAATCCCAGACACCTTGGTCGCCTCATCCTTTTCTAATTTTGGACCTTCCCAAATCTTCACATAATCATTGGTCTCACGCACGAACAAGATTTCCCGATCCTTCTCAAATCTTGCATCTGGAAAGAGAATCAACACCGTCTCTTCCTGATCCGTTCCGCAAAAATAAAACAAATCTCGATTTTGATGCAGTGCCAGCGTCCCATCAGCGTTAGTAGGCAAAACATCATTGGAGTGAATAATGACGATTGAATTAGGCTTAAGCATCTTGCGAAGCTTTTCACGGTTTCCAATAAACAAGGTTGAATCAATTTGTTCGTAACGCACGCAGCGAACTAAGCAGCGATAAGGCCAAGAGAGAATCGAAAAATGCAAAAAGCGACAACCGCAACCTCCCCTCTCCCCCAAGTCCCCCCCCACCACAAATCAACATCAAAC
>CAZUEC010000109.1:0-6740 GCA_964618865.1 uncultured Roseibacillus sp.
CAAACCTTAAAAAAACTCGATAGACGAATAGACTTTTGAAAAATGGTCTAGGAGACGCCGGATCTTCCGCCTCTTCCTGAGAAGGAGAAAGCCCGCTTCTTTCGAAACGGGCCTTCAGTTGGTTACGGGGCTCAGATTTGAACTGAGGACCTTCAGGTTATGAGCCTGACGAGCTACCTGGCTGCTCCACCCCGCGATTTATGATTCGGTCTTGTTTTTTGACCGGACGCGGAAAATAGCGAACTTTCCTTTTGGTGCAAGCACCTTTTTATAATCTTTCCTAACCTTTCCCCAATCCCATTCTCTTGCGTCCTCTTCCTTCGTCCTTTAGATTCTTTGCAACCGCATCTTCATGCCTTTCGACCCACATTCCATTCGTAGCGAATTTCCCATTCTCTCCTCTCAGGTCCACGGACAACCGCTCATCTACCTTGATAACGCAGCCACCGTTCAAAAACCACGCAGTGTCCTAGAAGCCTCTCGCCGCTACTACGAAGAAACCAATTCCAATATTCACCGCGGCACCCACCACCTCTCCCAAGAAGCCACCGCTGCTCACGAAGCTGCGCGTCATACCATCGCAAAGCATCTGAACGCCGCCTCGCCAGACGAAATCATCTTCACCTCTGGCACCACGGACGGCATCAACCTAGTTGCTCATATCCTAACCAATTCGCTCTCTTCTGGTGACGAAATCATCCTTTCCGCTCTCGAGCACCATTCGAATATTGTTCCTTGGCAAATGCTCGCCCAACGCACGGGTGCAATCCTCAAGATCATTCCGGTTTTCGAAGATGGAACCCTCGACCATCAGGCCTTTCTCGCCCTCCTTTCTGAAAAAACAAAAATTCTCGCCCTCACTCAGGCCTCTAATGCCTTCGGAACTCCCGTTCCGGTAAAGAAGTTTATCGCACCTGCTCGTCAAGCAGGAGCGCTCATTCTCATCGATGCGGCCCAATCCGTCGCCCACCAAAAAATAGACTTACAAGACATCGAACCCGATTTTCTCGTTTTTTCGGGGCACAAAATTTATGCTCCTACCGGCATTGGTGTTCTTTACGGAAAATCACAAACCATGGCCTCCCTCCCCCCTTGGCGAGGAGGAGGCGAAATGATCAAAGAAGTCACCTACCAAAGCTCAACATACAACGATCTCCCTTTTCGTTACGAGGCCGGCACTCCCAACATCGAAGGCGCCATCGCTCTCGCCGCCGCCTTCGACTGGCTTCATGCTCTCGATTTGGAACAAGTCGCAGCCCACGAGCAAACCCTCATTACCCAAGCAAGCACACTCCTTGCCGACCTCAAAGGCATCCGATTCTATGGCCCCAAAGACCGACAGGGTTCACTTTCCTTCAATATCCAAGGCATTCATCACTACGATCTAGGCACTCTCGTCGATCAAATGGGAGTCGCAGTCCGTACTGGCCACCACTGCTGCCAACCTCTCATGGCACGTTTCGAGATCACCGGCACTGTTCGGGCATCCTTTGCCGCTTACAATACCAAAGAGGAAGTCGAAACCCTCGTCGAAGCGATTCGAAAAGCCGCAACCATGCTCGCATAAAAAATTGCACTATCGTTCTAACAAAACCTGATCTCCTAACACAACAAGATCTATCTTCCCCTTCAAAGTCTGTTCATAAAACGGCGTGTTATAACTTTTCGATTTGAAAAAATCTTTCGAAAAAACGGTCTCTCCTTTCGGATCAAAAACCAGCAAGTCTGCCACTCCCTTTTCAACAATTGGCACAGGCTCCAAACTCATCAATCGACGTGGTTCCGCAGAATATCGTTTGACGATCACATCCCAAGACAACTCCCCCTTCGCAATAAAGCGATCATAGAGAGAAATCAAAGCGGTCTCCAATCCAGCGAGACCATTCGGAGCACTCACGAAGTCTTGTGATTTTTCAAACTCAGTATGAGGAGCGTGATCAGTCGCAATGAGATCAAAGATCCCATCCTTCAACCCTTGCAAAAGAGCCTCATTATCAGAAGCCAATCGCAACGGTGGATTCATCTTATAATTGGTATCAAAATCGCCAATATCCTCTTCATTAAAGAGCAAATGATGAGGCGCCACCTCACAAGTCACTCGCGCTCCTATCTCCTTCCACCAGCGAATGGTCTCCATTCCCATGCGAGAAGACACATGCTGAATATGAACATGAGCCCCCGCAGCATGTGCCAAGCGGATATCCCGATCGATGAAAAGCTCTTCCGCACAAGCCGGAGTACCATCAATTCCTAATTGATAACTCTTCTTTCCCTCATTCATTGCCCGTGGCCCCGCCAAAGCAGGGTCCTCGCAGTGACTCGCAAAGAACATCCCGAACTCCTTCGCATATCTCATCGCTTGCAGAAGCAAGTTCGAATCTGGCACCGCATCTCCATCATCAGTCAACATCCGCACCCCGAGCTCCCGCATCCCATCAATGGCCGCTAACTCCTTTCCTTCTCGCCCCTTTGTAATACAACCCGAAGTATACACCGGAATGCGCGCAACCGCCTTTGCCTTATCTAAAACCATCTTCACCACCGTCGCCGAATCAATAGCCGGGCTGGTATTTGGCATCATCACCACCCCAGTAATGCCCCCATTAATGGCCGCCTCTGTTCCCGCTGCAATGTCTTCTTTGTGAGTCTGCCCCGGCTCCCGAAAGTGAACGTGCGAATCAAACATCGCCGGCATCACCACTTTCCCTGTGCAATCAATGACCTGAGCCCCCTCCGGCACAGGCAAATCAGCCCCCACCCCCCGAATGACTCCATCCTCAATCCAGACCTCACCCTTGACGAGAGGCCCGTCCTCATGGGCAATCTCCCCTCCTTGCAGAAACAACGCTTCGCTCATCCCCTCTATTGAAGGTCACATCGAAGCCAGATTGAAGCCCCAATGGCAGTCATCTTCAAAAAATTTTCTCATGCCCCTTCTCGCTTAAAAGTTGAACAACACCGCTAACTCCTTCTCCAATTCCTCGTAACCGTAATATTTTTTCCCGAGTTCATAATTAGTCTCCGTCATTTCCTGCCGAAATTGCTCATTACGCATCAACGCCTTCGTCTGTGCCACCACCTCATGAGTCACATAACCATTCATCGTCACCGCCCGAAATCCCTTCGGCTCGATGTCTTGAAGAAAAATAGAATAACGATTCACCACCACTGGTTTCCGGAAATAGAAAGTCTCAACCAAAGCATTACCAAACCCTTCGTAGATACTCGGATACGTCACCAAATCGGCATGAGGATAAATATCCCATAGCGTGTAGATCTTACGTCCATCCTTATCACGTTGACGACTTTCCCCAACCCGATCGCCCACTAACCTCAAGTCTACCCCTTCCTCTTTGGCAAAACGCTTCAGCATTTCAACATACTCAAACCCCTCATCGCCTGCCTCGTGCGAAATCACTAATTTACAACGCGGATCTTCCAACCCAGCCACCAACTTAATGGCCATCTCAATACCTTTACGCGGCACAATGCGAGTCGGCTGTAAAATGAAAAAATCATCCTCCGCCAATCCCAGCTCTTGCCTAACATCGGAAGTGTAATCATCTATTCCCGGTGGCTCCTTCTCAAATTCAAAAACATTTGGCACCAATACTGAACTCACCCCCTTACGACGTGCCAACTGTTCACCAGCCTGACGATTGATCACTCCATGACGCAAATTCGGCATCCGAGGCGGAAAAGACATATCTAAAAAGTCAGGCACCGCATTCACTGAAAACCGATCTCGTTCCCAATAAAAATCATGATGATGGGCAACCGCCTTCATATTCGTCTCGGCCAAAAATTCAGTGATCGCCACCCCCAATGGTAAATGCACTGGAATCGTAAGCGCATTCTCCGGGACCAAAACATCAATTTGAAACCGGTCCACAAATCTTCGCAACATCTCCTTCAGGTAATTCGCCACCTCCTGCACCCGCTTCGTCACCGTCGGTTCACGCTGAGTCACCCCCCATATCCGTTTTGCCAGCCATTCATTCTCCGAATGTCCGAAAAAAGCCTCAGGCACACACATCGAGACCTCCTCTGGTCGATCACTCAAGCCCGAGAACCAAAACACCTCATGACCCATTCTCTCCAGCACTTCTGCCCACTTCAAAGCCTCCAGCGACACTCCATCAGTGCCCGCAAATCGTGTCGAAACAAAGCCTACTTTCATCCTATTACAGAAACGGCACGCATCATGCGTTCCATTTTTCAAAAAACCAATTCATACCCCTCTTTTTCCCTTAAACTCTCCGAACCTCAAAGCTCTAAAATCCGAAAAATCTTTTCACCATCTCCTCAAAAGCCGACTCTCATTCTCATTCGTAACCATGTCCACTCCAACCGAACTCCGCGACCAACTTCAAACCCATCAGGAACTGGTCCTCGCAAATGCCCTTCTTCTAGGCGAATTTCCCTCCCCCTCCGGCGCTGAAAAAAACCGAATCGACTTCGTCGCAGAACGATTCTCCTCTCTGCAAGATGTCTCCATTGATGAACATGGGAATTTACAGGCCATCATCCCCGGCAAAAATCCCGACTTCAATGTCCTCATCGCAGCTCACGCCGATACCTTACTCACCCAAAAACCGGATCAACGCAACACCATCAACGTAGGCCCCGAAGGCATTACTGGCCCCGGCCTCGCCGACAACACCATCGGTCTCGCCGCTCTCGCCACCATTCCCGACTTGCTAGAACGTCTCGGTATCCAGCCAGAAGCAAACCTCATTCTCTTGGCTCATACCAAATCTCAAAATAATCACGACTTGGCCGGCCTGCGCTTCTTTCTAGAAAATTTCAAACGTCCCATCCATGCCGGACTAGTCCTCGAAGGCATTACCCTTGGACGTCTCAATCATAGCTGCCTTGGAATGGTACAAGCCGACATCATCTGTCGCGTCCATCAAGAACCCGGCACCCGATGGGAAGCGGCCGAGAATGCGATGATCATCATGCACCGAATTGTAAAGCGCATCCTTGAAATCCCCATCCCTCAAGAACCTCGCACCTCCGTCATCCTCGGCTCCCTCCGAGCCGGAAAAACCTTCAACCGCCCCCCTGAACTCGCTCGCCTCAAACTCGAAATCCGCTCGGAAGAACCCGGCAAAGCGCGTGAAATCCGGCACCTCATCGCAGATATCCTCGCCGAAATCTCCTCTGAAACCGCCTCCGACTGCTCCATCACCTTTCCCGCCTTACGCAAACCCGGCGGCATCCCCTTCAACCACCCCCTCGTCGCCGCAGCTCGCGAAGTTCACGAGCAACTTGGCATTAAAACAACCACCGGGCCCAGTTATTCCGACCTCTCCATCCTCATCGAACACGGCATCCCCGCTCTCACCTTGGGACTCACTTCTGCCACCAATTTGAACGAACAAGACGAAACAATCGCGCTCGAACCCCTCTTCACCGGCCTTGCTCAAATCTTCGCTATCATTCAAAAAATCGACACTCTCGAAGCCACCCTCACCGTCTAGATCGCGCTCACTCCTACTAACTTCCTCTTCATCAACACCACCTCTCTCTCATGTCCTGGTTAAAATCTAACACCTATCATCATTCCGACTTTTCCGACCTCGAAGCTCTTTGCAAAAAAAAGAAAGAAAGCGGACAAAAAATCTCCCTCTGCATTCCCACTCTCAACGAAGAAGCCACCATTGGTAAAGTAGTCGTCATCCTCAAGAGCGAACTCATGGATCGCTACCCTCTCATTGATGAAATCGCAGTCATCGACTCCGGCTCTACTGATAAAACAGGCGAAGTCGCCGCCTCCTTTGGAGCCGAATTCTATTACTCTGGCGACATCATGGCTTCCACCGGATTTAAACGTGGTAAGGGTGAAAATCTCTGGAAAGCCATTCATCAACTCTCTGGCGACATCATTGCCTATGTCGATGCCGACATCGCCAACATCCATCCTCGCTTCGTTTACGGTCTAATTGGACCTTTGTTAGAAAAACCAGAAGTCAGCTACGTCAAAGCCTTCTACGAACGTCCCCTTGCCTTCTCACAAGGCATTCGACCCACCGGAGGCGGTCGAGTTACCGAAATTTTAGTAAGACCCCTCTTCTCCCTCTTTTACCCCGATCTCACGCAACTCTTTCAACCCCTCTCTGGAGAATATGCCGTTCGGCGCGAAACTCTTGAAAAAATCCCCTTCCCAATTGGATACGGAGTCGAAACCTCACATATTCTCGACGTTTACAAAACAGACGGCATGAAAGCCTTCGCTCAAGTAGACCTCGACCAGCGCGTACACCGAAACCAAGACACCAACGCCCTTGGTAAAATGTCATTTGGAATCCTACAAAGCTTTCTCGGGCGCCTCCAAGATCATGGCAAAGTAACCGACCTCGCCGAACTTTCTTCTATCTATCGCTCCCTCCAAGCCGAAGGCACCGAATACGAACAACTTGAAAAAGAAATTCTCGAAGAAGAACGCCCCCCCATCAACACCATTCCAGAATACTTAGAAAAGTATCCGAGATAGCTCTTGGCCACAGAAACCATCAAACACGACCTACAGTTTTTCTCCTCAGTGGCTCTTTCCTCACCTTGGAAGAAAACTAAAAATGATAATTCACCCCAAGTCCAAATAGATTCTGATCTCCGACCTGCTCCCCTTCGAATTGAGTAAAATTATACTCACCCTTAATCAAAAGCTCAGGAGTAATTCGGGCTTCCTGAAAAAACCTGAATTGCTCAGTTAGACCGTTTTCCAAAAGTTCGTT
>CAZUEC010000110.1:0-6716 GCA_964618865.1 uncultured Roseibacillus sp.
CAGGGACACAAGGATTTTCAATCCTCTGCTCTACCAACTGAGCTAACGGGCCTTCAAAGAGGGGGCGTGGATTTAGGCTGGAGTGATCGTTTTTTACAAGAGGAAAATGTCAAATTGGAGTCAGGGTGATCAAGTTCGGGAAAATGAAAGCCTCGGTTGGCAATGAAAAGCGTTCTCTTTCGCCACGGAGTCACAGAGGACGTAAAGTGAACGCAGAGATTGATGAGTCAGAACTTTTATTTTTGTGATTTTTGGGCGTTTTTCTGCAAAAAACAGCAAAATGTAGGTGGTTGAAGTCTCGAATCTCCCGAACTTGATGGCCTTGAATCGGAGTCACTTTTCTTGTTTACGCTCTGACTTTGATCTTGGCCTCTCTGTGAGATGTTTTACAAGTTAGGTATCATGAAAATGGCTATTTGCTTTGCTTTAGGCTCTTTATTTTGTCTATCGGGCTGTTTGGAAGAAGATGGGGGAGCAACTGCGGAGGAGCTAGAATATTTGGATGAAGAGGTCCGAGTGTTGAAAGAAAATTTGGAGAAAGCGCATGTCGAGCTGGATGAGTATGATCTTAAGTTTGAGGATTTCGAGAAGTTGGAGAAAGAGGCGGAAATGGCGGAGAAGATGGGCAAGGAATTAGAGGAGATTCGCCAAGAAAAAGAAGAAGTTGAACAGCAGATGAAGGATCTGCGTCAAGAGTATGAAGATTATCAGAAGAAGTATGAAGCCAAAGTGAGAGGTGAGGCTAAGGGGGAGAAGTATGCGACTCTCAAATTGACGGACCGGACTCTTACTGAGGTAGTGATTAGTGAAGTGACAGAAAGGACGGTTAAGATTCGTCACGCAAATGGTTTTGCAACTCTCAACAGCGCGACTGCTCCGACGGATTGGAAAAAGCGTTTTTTTTTGCGTAGCGAGGAGGAAATCGAAGAGCGAGCCATCCTTGCCGCCAATTATTTAAATGCCACTCAAGAGGAAGGTGCCCTTGAGGGGACAGAGGAGTCGAAGCCTTCTCGCCCGCTTTCGAATTATGCTCAGCGGAAATTAGAGAGAGAGAAGGAAGAGGAGGCGATGAAGGTGCTTTCTGGAGAGGTTGAGAAGGCGATTGTGTTGATTACTGGTGATGGCGGGGAGGGAACAGGTTTTTTTGCGCAGGATGGGATCACGACCTATCTCTATTCCGCTGCTCATGTGTTTGATCAAAACCGGGATCTGAAAATTATCGATGGTTCAGGGAAAGAATGGAAACAATTTGGAGAGTTTGAAGTTGCGGTTGGAATCGATCTCGTTCGGTTGGCAGTGGCGGAGCCGGTTGATAATGCTCTTACGATACGGTCGATATCGGAAGCTTCTGAGGTTGGTACAATTGTCGCTTCTTTTGGAAATGCAGGTTCGGGGGGAGCTATTGCTCGAGAAGAAGGGAAAATTCGAGGAGTAGGAGCAAATTCTTATGAAATTTCAGGTCAGGTTTTACAGGGGAATAGTGGGGGGCCGGTTTTGAATTCTAAGGGAGAAGTTCTTGCGGTGGTTACGCGTTTATTAGAGGCCCGGGAAGATATCTGGATACAGGAAAAGCGAACTTCTCGGGTGCGGCGATTTGGTTGTCGCGTGGACACTAATATTAAATGGAAAGAAGTGAGTCTAGGAGCGTTTATTGCCGCTCAAGATCAGATTGCTCAATTTGATAAGGTGACTCGGCTTCTTTTGGCTCTCTCGGCTTTGACCCCTACCACGAGCGGCTTGCGATTGGATTCCACAATCGAAGGGAAACAAACTATTATGCAAATCCTAAAAGAGAGTAGCGATACGAAGGTTGTTAAGGAGGTTTTGGAATTCAAAAGTGAGATCGAACGGAAAAATACGCGAATTAGTGAACGAGATATGCGTAAAAAATTTACGAGTTTCTATAGCTCAAGCTTCAATAGTGCGAAGAAACAGAATTTGCGGGTTTCTTCTTTTTCTCCCTATCATGAGGGAGAGGTGAAGGTTTCCATTCAGTATCGGCAAAATGCCATGAAACAGATGTCTGATGCAATTGCTGCACTTCGTTAATGAATGCGTGTGAGTTTCAAGATGAACTTCTCGCTTTTGACGAGTTTCAAGAGGTTACTAAGAAATTTAATCGGACTATCGAAGGACGAGAAATCCCTTTTTTTGTAAATGAATATTGGACTTCGAAACAGCGAGCGGCTCATTCGTTGCATGAGGTTTCCTATCGAGCTTGTTTCAAGC
This sequence comes from uncultured Roseibacillus sp., assembly GCA_964618865.1. Lineage (GTDB taxonomy): Bacteria > Verrucomicrobiota > Verrucomicrobiia > Verrucomicrobiales > Akkermansiaceae > Roseibacillus. Next base: position 2,230 of record CAZUEC010000110.1, read on the forward strand.
CTCAGCTTCCACGTTTTTTTATTGAACGACTGACCCAAAGGGGAGGGGTGGTTTATGACCCATTTATGGGGCGAGGGACAACTTTGTTAGAAGCTGCATTGTTAGATCGAGAGGTGATTGGATGTGATGTGAATCCGTTGGCGCCAATTCTTTGTCGTCCTCGCTTACAGCCTCCGCGGTGGGAAGAGGTGAAAGATCGATTGAAGGAGCTTTCATTAACGGGACCGGTGAAGAAGGGTGAGGAAGAGTTGAATGTTTTTTTTCATCCTAAAACGATGGTGCAATTGAGAGCGTTGCAAAAATATTTCGCTCAAAAAGAGGGTTTTTTAGATGAGGTGGATCGCTGGATTCGAATGGTGGCGACGAATCGATTGACAGGACATTCGGCGGGTTTTTTTTCGGTTTATACTCTTCCTCCGAATCAGGCGACTTCGCTGGTCGCCCAACAGAAGATCAATGATAAGCGACAACAGGTTCCTCCCGAACGTGATGTGGTGGCTCTGATTTTGAAAAAGAGTAAGAGTCTTCTTAAGCAGTTGGACCGAGAACAAGAGGGAGCACTTTGGAAGCGTGGTGAAAGCGCTCGTTTTTTGACTTCATCGTCAGCTTATACTCCTTCTTTGGAATCAGAAAGTGTGGACCTTGTGGTCACTTCTCCTCCGTTTTTGGATGTGGTGGATTATCAAGGCGACAATTGGTTGCGCTGTTGGTTTAATGGTATCGATGCTTCTCAGGTCAAAATCTGGGGGTATCGGAATCCAAAAGATTGGCAAAAAGCGATGAGCGAGGTTCTCGCTGAACTGGCTCGAGTTTTAAAACCGAATGGGCATATTGCCTTTGAAGTGGGCGAAGTTCGGAAGGGAACTTTGCTTTTAGAGGAATTAGTGGTGTCTGCAGGCCTTTCTGTGGGTTTGAAACCAGAATTGGTTTTGGTGAATGAGCAGGAATTCACTAAGACCGCTCATTGTTGGGGTGTTGATAATCTCGGAAAAGGGACAAATACGAACCGGATTGTTCTTTTTTCTAAAAAAATAGAATGAGGGATAATTGTGAGAATAAATCTTCTTTCCGATTCGTCAAATTAGCGTAAATTAGGATATTATGAAGGGTCTGCTAATCATGTTAATTATAGGGCCTGCCATGTTGATTTGGGCAGATGGAAAGCCGCAAAAGGGGAGGCGTTCGCTCATCGATTCTGATCCGCAGGTGATCTATGTGTCGGACCTGATTCCTGAGGACCGGGAGGTTCAGTTGACTGTCAATGAACCGGCGCAAGTGTATGCTACTCGAACTGGAGGTCGCAGACTTGGAGTTATCAAAGGGGGAGCAGTTCGATTGATTGGCTTCGATGATCGAGCAGTAAAAATTCAAGGACAGGGAAAAATTGGATGGGTAAAGCCGTCTGTGCTCGTCGCGGAGAAGGGAAATTTACAAGAGCTTTTGAAGACGGTTTATAGCCGTGAGATGGAGGTCAGAGAGTTGATTGCCAATGGTCAAATCGCGCTTGGAATGACACGAGATGAGATTTGCCGGGTTCTTGGCCAACCTACCAAGCAAACGATCCGTCGTACTAAGGATGGGATGGAAGGGACATTGGAGTTTATTGAGACCGAAGAGATCGATCATTTTCAGCCTTTGTTCAATCCGGTAACTGGAGGAATTTTTCAGAGTTTTACTCATACTACGGTTGAAGAGAAATTCAAAATCGTTGTGGAGCTCGAAGAAGGAGTGGTCACTGCAATTGAAGAGAGTGAGCAAGAAAATGGAGGAGACGTGAGAGTGGTTGTTCGTCCTTTTATTTGGTTCTAGGTTTGCTCGGAAAGTAGACAAATCGATCCGGAGCGATTAAGCTCTCTCGCATGCGAAAGCGAAGTGGGGAAGCTCGTGAGAATCGACATGTGCGAGGACGATCGGGTGGTTCTGCTCGAGGAAATTCCCTTGTTGAGGAAGATTTGATTGCGAAGGTGAGTGAGGGAGAGATCACTTTTATCCTTATTTTAGACTGCGTACAAGACCCTCATAATTTAGGGGCGATTTTACGGACGGCAGACGGGGCTGGGATTCAGGCGGTGGTTGTGCCCAAGGATAAGTCAGTGGGAATTACAGACACGGTTCGTAGAATTTCAGTTGGGGCGGCTGATGTGGTTCCTTTTGTGAAAGTGACCAATTTATCCCGAGCAATGAAATCTCTACGGGAGGCTGGAATGTGGTTGGTTGGAACGAGTGATCGAGCGGAGAAGACGCTTTACGAGACGGATTTGCAGGGGGGGTTAGGGATTGTCATGGGGGCGGAGGGAGATGGCTTGCGACGCTTGACGGAAGAGGGGTGTGACTTTTTGGTGAAGTTACCGATGTTGGGGAAGGTGCCTTGTTTGAATGCGAGTGTGGCGACGGGAGTTTGTCTGTATGAGGCGGTCCGGCAGCGAATGAACAGTGAAGGAAATTGAAAACGACACTCGTTGAATTGACTACTGGGAAACGCGAATTGCCGCTGCCTTTGCGAATGGTATCGGATTGGCATCTTGGCCATCCTGGTTCGCGGGTAAATCAGATTTCTCGAGTGGAGCATCTCAGCGAGAGGATTGGAACTTTTGTGATGGTTGGAGACGGCCGAGAGGAGTTGGTGTACGGTTGGCAGGAACGTTCGGATCAATTGTGGTCTGATTTGCAGAGTACTTGCGAGAAGAAGGGGGTCGAGTTTGTGGCGTTGACAGGAAATCATGATCCTGCTGTTTCAGAAGAAGGGTGGATGAAGCTGGCAGGAGGCAAAATTTTGGTAACTCATGGTGATATGGTCTACGACACGACTTCGCCTTGGAGTAAGGAGTTGTTTGCGAGGAGGGCGGCGGTGCAGGAGGTTTTAAGTGTTCGAAATGGTTCGTCACTTGAGGAACGTTGGCGTTGTGCGCTTGAGATTGGTCGTTTATTGCGCCCAGATGTTAAAATGGCTCCGAATTTCTTGGGGTATCTGAAGTTGGCGTTATGGCCTCCAGAACGCTTAGTGGAGATAGCGAAGGTCTGGCGTGGTTTCCCTCAGGAAGGGGGGCGTTTTCTTGAGCGTTTTGCTCCGGAAGCTCAGACTCTTGTTTGTGGTCATTTTCATCGTCCGGGTCGGTTTCAAGTGGCGGATCGAGAAGTTTGGAATACCGGTTCTTTGATGAAAATGTGCCGGGGTCTCTCCATTGACTTTGATGGAGAGAAATTGGTTTCCGCGCCTATTGTGTTGAGGTGAGGGAGGAGGATGCTTCGAATTTAAGAAGTGAGGAGGGGGGAGTCGTGGTTTTTTGGTGACGCCGGTCGAGGACCGGCGATTTTTTTCTTATTTTAAGCTGAGTAGATGGTTGTGCCGGAAGACTTGAGTTCATTGCAGGCTTGGATGAGTCGATCGGTGACTGATGCTTCTGCTTTTTTGAGGTAGCCACGGGGGTCATAGACCTTTTTGTTGCCTACTTCGCCATCAATTTTTAAGACGCCGTCGATGTTTTCGCACATGTGAGAGACGATGGGGCGAGTGAAGGCATATTGAGTATCGGTATCGATGTTCATTTTGATCACTCCGTAATCGAGAGTTTCTTGAAGGTCTTCGGCTGAAGTTCCAGAACCACCGTGGAAGACGAGGTCCATCTCTGCTTCGGCACCATATTTGTCGGTAACGACTTTTTGACCATCGCGAAGAATAGTGGGTTTCAGTTGCACGGCTCCTGGTTTGTAGGCGCCGTGCACGTTGCCGAAGGTGGCGGCGAACATGAAACGTCCGATGGGATTTAGGGTTTCATAGACTTGCAACATGTCCTCCGGAGTGGTGTAGAGCTTTTCGGCGGGAAGGCCTGAGGTGTCATGACCATCTTCTTCGCCTCCGACGCAGCCAGCTTCGACTTCAAGGATAATGTCGAGATCGGCGCATTCTTTGAGAAGCTCTGCAGAGATCTTCAAGTTTTCGTCAAGATCGACAACGGAGCCGTCAAACATGTGCGAATTGAAGAGAGGTCCGAGACCTGCTTCTTTACGGCGGCGAGATTCGTCGAGGAGTGGACGGAGGAAGGAGTCTACTTTCTCGGGATGACAGTGGTCGGTGTGTAGGGCGATGAGAACGTCATATTTCTCAGCGAGGCGATGAACGGCTTCGGCCAAGATGATGGCTCCGAAGGCTGCGTCGTTGACTCCGAGGCCGGAGGCAAACTGTCCACCACCAGTAGAAACTTGAATAATGCCGTCAGATTTAGCATCGGCAAAGGCTTTGAGAGAAGCGTTTGCGGTGACCAGAGAGGTGATATTGATCGCTGGATAGGCGTAGCCGTTCTTTTGAGCGGCATCGAGCATGTCTCGGTATTGGGCAGGGGTTGCTACAGGCATAAGCCCGTCCTTAGCGGAAAAGAGGGGGAGGTGCAAGGTTAGCGTAAGAAGCTCGAAAAGAAGAGATTGGCAGCTCACGAAGTAGAGCTTCATGAAAAAGTATGAAATCGCAGGATTCCTAAGATTCTAGTTCT
>CAZUEC010000111.1:0-6675 GCA_964618865.1 uncultured Roseibacillus sp.
ACTTACAGGAGTAGCATGAATGGCTTCCACAACATCCTCTCCAGCGGAGACTGAACCAAAAATAGTATGAATCCCATTCAAGCCGGTCGGAGTATTCTCCGTAATAAAAAATTGCGAACCATTGGAGTTCGGTCCGGAATTCGCCATCGCAAGGAGAAAAGGGACATCAAAACCAAGCCCATTCTCCACCTCATCTGGAAAAATATAACCTGGACCATCGGTCCCTAAACCATTTTGAGAACCCGCTTGAATCACAAACTCATCAATCACTCGATGAAAGGTAATCCCCTCATAATAGGGAGTATTCGAAATCACTTGGTTCGTTGAAGAATCAACCCAAGGTCGAGAACCCTCTGCCAAAATAATAAAATTGGCCACCGTGATAGGAGCATTGATATAATCCAGCTCAACTGAAAAATCGCCCAGCGTAGTAGAAATATCAGCGAAAATTTGCGCAGGAGCGAGTTCGACAGATAAAAAAAAGAGAGGAGCTACAAACCACTTCATAGTTTCTTCGGTTTTAAGCTAAGCCCTATTTCTCCAGAAAGAAAATAGAAAAGAAAGGAATCATCTCCTCACTCACAAAAAACCAACTCACCAAGCAAAACCAAAACAACGGACCATACGCTCGCTTGATCCCCCCTTTCTCACGCCCGTTCACAGCACAAAGCTAACCCTCTTCGCACACTCTCCCCCCACTCACCTCCCGCACCTCCAAATCCATTCCCTCTCCAAGCCAACTCGCATTAGTAGTAGTCACAATCACTTGCGCCCCCTTCGGTAAACTAGCCAAAAAGCGTTCTCGACGACCCTTGTCCAATTCTCCAAAAATATCATCTAACAAATACACCGGCGTTCTCCCTCCTTGCTCACGAAGCAACTCCCCTTGACCCAATTTCAAAGCAAGCGCCAAAGTACGCTGCTGACCTTCACTAGCAAAATCAGAAGCCTTCAAACCTCCCAAAGTCAACTTCACCTCATCTCGATGAGGACCCACCAAAGTCATTCCCTGTCGCTGCTCCTTCTCTCGCACCATCGCCAATGAAGATTCAAAATCATCACCAGCAGCCGCTTTGTAAGTCAAACCTACCGCCTCTTCCGAACCTCCCACCACCCCTTGCGCCCACCTCACAGGTTCGTCTAAATTCGCAACCATCGCCTCACGACCAACAGTAACCTCACGACCATATTCTACCAGCAACTGCGTAAAGGAATCCATCTCGCGCCCACTTCCTCGTCCATCGCGTAACAAAGCATTACGCTCCTGTAGAACCTTGCGGTAGCGAGACAAAGCACGCCGATAACCAGGCACAATTTGAGAAGCAATAAAGTCCAAATAACGCCGCCGACCTTCCGCTGCCCCAGTCACCAATTCTCGATCTTCATTACCCATCCAAACAACCAGCCCTCCATCCGCCAAATACGCTCCCTGCGAATCTCGCTCTTCCCCATCGACCTTAAGCGCATACGCCCCCTTGCAATAATCAACTCGTCGCTCCAGCCCCCATGCGCAACCCGCCACTCCAAACTGAGAGGCTTCAAACTTCACCATCTGATTCGGCCTCCGCGTGCGAGGAGAATGCAATCTGACCAAAACACACAAAGCCTCTAACAGACTCGTTTTCCCCTGAGCATTTTTCCCAACAAAAACAAGACCCTGTTCCGGTATCTCTATAGATAGCCCTGCGATACAGCGAAAATCAGCTAATCGAAGAGAGGCAATCACACCTTCACGATGCAAGCTCCCTCCCTCCCTCGCAATTGCTTTTCGAGCCACAAAAAAAATTTCACGAATGAATTTTCTTAGCAATTTTGACTTGTAAATTGAGAAAAATCCTCGAACTTTCTGCGTTCGTTCACGATTCAGGCTCACCCCCCTGAACGACAACTCGTTAAGCTATGATTGACGTTAAAAATCTCACTAAACGCTTTGGTCCTAAGATCGCTGTTAATGACCTCTCTTTCACAGTCGGCAAAGGCGAAGTCCTCGGCTTTCTCGGCCCCAATGGAGCAGGCAAATCCACCACCATGCGCATGGTCACTGGATTCTTGCCCGCCTCCTCTGGTAGCATTGAAATTTGCGGCCTCTCCATGATCTCTGACCCCAAAAAGGCCAAACGCAAAATCGGCTACCTCCCCGAGTCTGCTCCCCTCTACAACGACATGACCGTGACTAGCTTCCTGAAATGGATCGCCAAAATGCGCGGCCTTTCCGGCTCCGCCAATCGAAAAGCAGTCGAAAAAGTCATCGAAACCTGTTTTCTCGAAGGCGTCGCCAAACAAGCCATTGAAACCCTCTCCAAAGGCTACCGTCACCGGACCTGCCTCGCCCAATCACTCATTCATGACCCCGAGATTCTCATCCTCGATGAGCCCACCGACGGACTCGACCCCAATCAAAAACAAGAAGTTCGCAAACTCATCAAAAACTTAGGCGAAGAAAAAGCCGTTCTCTTCTCCACTCATATTCTCGAAGAAGTCGAAGCAGCCTGCACCCGCGCAGTCATCGTCGACCAAGGAAAAATCGTCGCAGATGGCACTCCCGACGAATTGAAAGCACAAGGAAACGGAAACCTCTACGACCTCTTTCACAAAGTCACCACCACCGACGATAAAGTCACCGCCGCCTAACCTTTTACGACCCACCTTCTCTGAACCATGACATCCGCATTCAGAATCTACCAACGCGAACTCAGCGCCTATTTCACGCAACCAACCGCCTACGCCATTATCGTCATTTACCTTCTCCTCTCGATGGGAATGACCTTCACCATGGGCGGCTTCTTCCGACTCGGCGACGCCAACTTAGCCTACTCCCACTTCTACTGGAACCCCTGGCTCTTCATGCTGCTTGCCCCCGCCATCGGCATGGGCCTCTGGTCTGACGAACAGCGAACCGGAACCATCGAACTCCTAGGAACCCTTCCCACCTCCACTTGGTCTGCCATCATCGGCAAGTACCTCGCCGCAGCCACCGTCTGCCTCATCGCCATCGCTTCCACCTTCCCCCTTTGGTTCTCCGTTAATCAATTAGGTAATCCTGATAACCTCACCATCCTCTCCGGCTATCTCGGTTCCTTTCTCGTCTGTTGCACCTTCCTCGCCATCACGATGTTAGTCTCCGCCTTCACCAGAGACCAAGTCGTCTGCCTCATCGTCTCCGTAGCCCTCTGCGTAGCCATGGTCATGATCGGCTTCGACGACGCCATCATCGCCCTCACCAAAGCCATCCCCGCAAGCGCAGTTGAGCCCATCGTCGCCTTTGGAATCTGGGACCACTTCAACTCCCTAATGAGAGGAGCCTTCCGCCTCCAAGACTTCATTTGGTTCGCATCCATCATCCTAGTCTCACTCTTCGGCACCTCCGCCGTTCTCACCGCTCGCCGTAGCTAAAAAACCTTCTCCTAACCAATTCTCACCTTTCATACACGATCATGAGCAAGACTAAAGAAGCGAAAGTAGATAAACCCTCGCCCGCTGAAAAAAACTCTTCTCCCAGCAACCCAGTCTTCAATACCACTCTTGGTATTCTCGCCCTTATTACCATCGCCTTCTTCGCGAACTGGCTCGTTTCTCTAACGGCCATCGGCAATCGGGCTCTCGACCTCACCGAGGAAAAAGTACACACCCTCACCCCAGGCACAAAATCCATCTTAGCCGAACTCAAAGAAAGCGATGCCGAAGTCACCATTAACTATTATGCCACTCGTGACGCCGAATTCATGCCTCGAGCCCTCAAGCTCTACATGAAAAAAGTAGACGGCTTACTCAAACGCTACCAAGCCCTCGCTGGGGAAAACCTCCGCATCGTCAATCTAGACCCAAAACCAGATACCGATGCCGAAGATTCCGCCAACCTCGACGGCATCATCGGACAGTCCCTCAATGAAGAAAACCTCTACCTTGGAATAAGCATTTCTTTCCTCGATGAAAAAGCCGCAATCCCCTTCCTCAACCCCGCCTCCGAGACCCAGCTAGAATATCAACTCTCTTCCGCCATTGCACGAGTAGCCCGCACAGACAAACCCACCCTCGGACTCATGAGCCCCTTCCCCATGGCTGGCTCTCCCCCCACTCAACCCGGAGCACCCGCCCAACCCCCATTCGTCATTCATCAACAACTCGAACAATTATATGACCTCAAAAACATCGGCATGGAACCCACCGCTATCGACCTCGATGGCTTAGCCGCAATCCTTGTTATCCACCCCGCAGGGATCACCCCAGAGACCGAATATCTCCTCGACCAATACCTCCTTCAAGGTGGAACCATCGTCGCCGCCCTCGACGCCTTCTCACTAACCGCCCAACAAATCCGTGGAGGAAATAGAAACCCGCTCAATCCTCAACAAGGAATCGCCACCACCTCGGCCTTCTCGAAAAACCTTTTCGAATCTTGGGGAGTCAACTTCATCTCAGACCAAGTTCTTTCCGACGGAAACTATCGCACCCGATTTCAGCGTGGAGAATCAACTTCAGCTCTCACCCTCACCAAAGAAGCCTTTCCGCAAAAAGACAACATCATCACCGACAATTTAAACGAACTCTTCTTCGCCCTCGTAGGAGCCTTTTCTACCGAAGGAAAAGATGGCCTCTCCCACACCTCTCTCATCCGATCCTCTACCAAATCCGGCTTCGTAGACGGAAACCGAGCTTCACAACTTGACCCCTCCCTCCTTGGCTCGGCCACCTTAGACGACAAAGCCTACGACCTCGCCATGCACATCCAAGGCAACTTCAAAACCGCCTTTCCCGACGGAGACCCCACCAAGCAAGACAACAAAACCGAAGAACTCGAAGAAGGAACTCCTGCCGCCGAAGCCGCCGCCGCAGAAAAAGAAGACCCCCAATCAGATGAAAGTCAGAACCCCAGCCTCCTGAAATCTACCAAACCTGGCAACATCTTCTTAATTGCCGACTGCGACTTTCTCGCCGACGGCTTCGCCTACCAACAAGTATTTGGAGGCATCTTCTCTCCCGCCAACGATAACGCCGCCTTACTCTTCAATATCGTCGACCAAGTCACCGGCTCCAAACACCTCATTGGCTCCCGTTCACGCAACGACAGCCGCCGCCCCTTCACCGTGATTCAAGAAATGGAATCTGACTTCGAGCAAGAATTCGGCGACAAACGTGCCGAGAAACAAGAAGAACTGCAAAAAATCATCACTCGTCGCAACGAGCTCCTCCAAGACCAACAAAAGAACGGTCAAATCATCTTAGAAGGTGCCGCCAAAGAAGAACACGAAAAAGCAGTTGCGAAAGAAGTCGAAGCTCGGAAAGAACTTCGAGAACTCGAAAAAGGCCTACGTCGCAAAAAAGACAAACTCACCACTCAATACATTCTCGCCAACACTCTCATCGTCCCCCTCGCTGTTATTTTTCTCGGCTTATGCGTCCTCGCAAAACGACGCTTCTCCACCTCTGCCCGCTAATCATAAACTCTCTTCTAACTCACCCACCTTCAACTCTCAAAAACTATGAGCAAACGTCTGGTCTCCATCCTCTGGTGTATCGCAGGTCTCTTAGCCGCAATCACGCTTCTCGTAAAGTTTGGCCAAAACCGCAACAACGATAGCACCTCAGCCCTCTCTCAAGGCGATACCCTCCTACAGGATCTCCCCTTAAAAGAAGTCTCCACCATCAAGATCAAAACAGCCCAAGACAGCGTCTCCCTCAAACGAGATGACGAACAGTGGTCCATCATCGAACGTGGAAATTACAAAGCCAACTTCAATCAACTGGCCCGCCTTCTTCGATCCATGACCGAAGTCACTGTCGCTCAAAGCAAAAAAGCCGGTCCAGCCTTCAATACTCGATTCGGAATGGGTCCTGAATCCGAATCCGGCTACCAAATCTCCTTCTTTGACAACAAAGACAAAGAACTCAAATCACTTCTAGTAGGCAAAAGCATCGTCGAAGAACAAGCCCGACCCGGTGCCGCTTCTGGAAAATACATCCGTCTCAACGACGACCTCGAATCCGTCTACGTCGTCAACGAACCCTTCTATGACCTCACAGCCAAACCCACCGAATGGCTCGACCGCAGCTTCATCTTCATCAATGGCATCAAAGACATCACCCTCGCTCCAGGCAAAGAGATTGCCATCAACGGCTGGACCGTCTCTCGACCTAATGCGGGCTCGGACTTTACCATCAAAAAGCTAAGCAACAACCGAGAGCCTCAAGCCGATAAACTTTCTCTCATGAAAACAGCCCTCGCCTCTCCGAGATTCGCAGATGTCCTCACTAACGAACAAGGCAAAGCCCTTTGGAATGAAAACAAAACAAATCAACTCACTATTCACACCTTCGAAGGCTTCAAATACCTCATCGACTACTGCCCTGAAAAAGTAGCAAAAAAAGACAACGAAGACAGCCTACTAGACGGCAACCAATTCCTCGTCAAAATCCAAGTCTCTGCCTCCTTGCCTGAAAAACGCGAAAAGAAAGAAGACGAATCCGAAGCCGACTCCAAAAAAGCAGACGCCGAATTCGCCGCTAACCAAGAAGAGCTCAAAAAGAAACTCAAAAAAGAACAAGCAGTGGCCAATCACTACTATCAAATGAACGCCTCCGACTTCAGCGCCCTCAACGTTGGCCTCGACGTTCTCGCTAAACCCGTAGTCAAAACAGAGCCCATCGCCCCTAGCATCGCTCCCACCCCTCTTATCC
>CAZUEC010000112.1:0-6653 GCA_964618865.1 uncultured Roseibacillus sp.
GGGCTTGGCGCCCCTGGAATTAGGGATGAAGATTTTTCAGGGAGCTATAGTCAAGAAGCAACCGATCTTTCGGGACGATTAAGCCTTAAATATCAAATTTCCGATGATTTGATGGCTTATGCCACTTATGCCACGGGTTTTAAAGGCCCGGCGTTCGACGTTAGCTTCAGCCTCGACGAAGACCGATTAGGGCGGGTCGAACCTGAGGAGTCCACTTCGTTCGAACTGGGTTTCAAAGGGTTGTTTTATGATCAACGCTTGTATACTGCGCTGAATCTGTATTACGTTGAGTTAGATGGTTTTCAAACCAACAATATTCAGGTTTTAAATAGCAACATTACATCAAATTTCACCAATGTTGGCTTGGTTGTGAATAGCGGCGTAGAGTTTGATTTTATGGCGAAGCTGTCTGAAAAATTAAACGTTTATGGTGGTGTAGCCTATTTAATTAAAGCGGATATTGAGTCTCCAATCTGCGATGAGCTGTGTGACACACAAATTCAAGGTAGATTGCCACTCGCGCCAAAGTGGAAGGTTGTATTTGGAGCGAACTATCGAACCCAATTGTCCCGTCGTCTTCAACTGAATGTTGGAGCGAACTACTCGTTTCGCAGTGATATGTTTTCCGATAATGGTGAGGACCCATTGGAACGCCTCGATTCGGTCGGGCTGTTGGATTTACAAGTTGGCTTGTCAAACATTGAATCAACTCATCGGGTTAACCTGATCGTAAATAATGTCACTGATGAACATTTTGCCGAACAAATTATATGCTGTGCAGCCAATGGGTCGAACCCTTTACTGAGGTTTCAAATTCCCAGAAACGCGGATCGTTACGCTGGGGTCGAATATAAATATTCGTTCTAATAGGCTGTGTTCTTCATCTCTTTAATATTTATTAGTTTAAAAACAAAAATAGACTAGGGGCTTTGCCCCCCTGAGCTGTCACCCCTCCTGAGCAGGTTAAATTGCTCAATATAACTAAACTTAAATTAAGAGGAGGGTTGCAAGTGCATCCAAAAAAAATAAGAAAATCAGCTTTAGCGCTAGGAATATTAACCACCTTCAGTGGCAACGCCGTTTATGCTCAAGATGAAGCAAAACGTGACTTGTTTTTAGAAGAAATCGTGGTAACAGCTCAAAAGCGTGAACAATCGCTGAATGATGTTCCAGTGGCACTCACAGTGCTTGGCGCAGAGCAAATAGAAAACAGTTATTCAGTTGGTCTAGAGGGCTTGTCAACAGCAGTACCCTCGTTTACGTTTCGAAAGGGAAATACAAACCGGAATTCAGGTAACTTCCTTCGTGGCATAGGAACTATTTCTTTTAGTATTGCAGCAGAGCCAAGTGTCTCGACGGTTGTTGATGGCGTTGTGCTTAGTCGATCAGGGCAAGCATTCACCGACCTTGCTGATCTAGAACGTATCGAAGTACTACGTGGCCCGCAAGGAACACTATTTGGTAAAAATTCTTCTGCAGGGGTTATCAATATAGTCACTCAGGGACCCACGGAAGAGTTTGAAAGTGGTTTAGATTTCTCGTATTTTGAAGACGACGAAGTTCGTGTTAAAGGTTTCGTTTCAGGCGCTATTAATGAGCGCGCGCGTGGTCGACTAAATGCTTTCGTGGGTGAGTTTGATGGCCCTCACACCAATGTGTTCAATGGAGATGACATAAACGGCTACAGTCGATTTGGGCTCAGAGGCATCTTGGATTATGATTTTTCGGATAACATCACTTCACGCACGATTATCGAATACTATGATGCTGACGATAATTGCTGTATTGAGCTGGTTGCGGATATTAATACCCCTACCAGTGAATCTGTGCGAACACTAAGAACAGTGGATAACGACCTTAGTTCTATTACAGAGAATGAAACAATTTCGGCCTCATTTACGTTGGACTGGGACTTAGGCAGTCATATATTTACGTCGATTACCGCTTACAATGAATGGGATAATGTTGAGATTGCAGACCGCGATTTCAGATCGTCAATCGATGCACCATTCTTTCTAGACGAAACACTTGAAACAGTGGCAGGCTTTTCATCATTTGTAGATGGTGAGGAAGTGATAGCCGATCAACTAAGGCTGGTAGATGAATCTAATAGTAGCAACTTTCAACAGCATGAATTTGGGCCTCAAACAACGGAGACATTTTCTCAAGAAATTCGACTTTCCAGCAATTCAGATGGCCCTTTTGAATACATTATAGGTGGCTATTACTCGAATACCGAGATTGATCGTTCGTTTACTCGCACAAGTGGTCTATGTATTGGTGAATCCCTACATGCCGCTTTGAGTGGTCTACCACTTAACTCGGATAATGTTGGTGGCCTCAGCCCTCTCAATAGTGGTTGTGGAGCTGGTACAACCATCATTAACCCTCAAGCTGTGGCTTTACTGGGAACAGAGTTCGAAAACCTGGCTGCGTTCGGCAACCTAACCTATAGTGTTAGCGACAGGCTGAGATTAATTGGTGGATTAAGACTCACCAGAGATGAATTAACTTTTCGACATCTCCGAAACGGTAATGCCGATCATGAAGCCATAGTTCGGATCGGCAGTGGTGCGCCGGGTATTAGAGATCTCGATTTCCCTGAGCTTCCTCAAGAACGTGCCGATGGTCAGCTCATTCCCGGAGAATCTGGAACCGGAAGAACAACCAATACTGATTTGTCCGGTAAGTTAGGTTTCCAATACGACTTGAATGATAACTGGAACCTATATGGTACCTATGCTCAAGGCTATAAGGGGCCGGCGTTCAATATTAGTTTCAGCTTCCGCGAAGAGCGGGAACCGGTGGTTGAAGAAGAAACGTCAGACTCATTTGAAATTGGCTTAAAAGGGACCATTGGTGGCCATACGCAGCTGGGCATTGCTGCTTACACCACTGATATCGATGGCTTTCAACAAAACAGTAATATCGTTTTGAATAACTCAATTTCATCGAATCTAACCAATGCCGGAACAGTGGAAACCACAGGTGTTGAAATTGACTTTACAAGTGTAATTAACCAGAACCTGCTTATTTCCGGTGGTCTTGCTTGGCTACCTACGGTAAACATTCAAGAATTAAATTGCTCAAGTTTGCTTAACTTTGCAGCTGTTAATCCAACAAACCAGGATTTTCAAGACGATGCACAAGACTGCCTGGATCGAAGTGGTGACCAAGAGCGCCTAGCGCTGGCACCTGAAGTGAAAGCGGCTCTTAATATTAGTTACAATGCTCCACTGACCAATGATCTGAACTGGTTTTTAAATGTGAACGGAAGTTATCAAGACGAACTTTTTTCCAATGATCGAGAAGACGCAGATGAACTTTTAGATGCACGTACAGTTATCGACGCAAATTTTGGTATTGCGACTGCTGATGATCGTCATAGACTGACATTTATCGTCAAAAACCTAACTGATGAGAATTTTGCTACGCAGATAATTGATGGACAAAATGTACCTACCAGTCAGATTGCATCAGGTAGAGCGCTCAGATTTCAAATCCCTCGCGAAGCGGATCGTTTCTTTGGAGTTAATTATCGAGTTAATTTTTAGTTTTTCACCATATTTGTCATGAATAAAGGTGTGGAAACATTTTGTTTCCGCACCTTTTTTACGTTTTAACATATCCGCTGTTTTGAACGGACAGTTAAAATACGCTACTCCAAATTGAAGGAAGAAAATGATAGGTCCGTTTAAAGCATTACCAGAACAGCCAGTTTCTATGAGCGCTGGAGAAATAAATAAAAATTATCAGTATTGGCGCATGCATATATTAATTAGCATGTATGTTGGCTACGCCATTTTTTATTTTACTAGGAAAAGTTTCAACTATGCCATGCCCGCACTCATTGAGGATCTTGGTTTATCCAAAGGCGATATCGGAATTATTGGAACTGTATTTTATCTAACTTACGGATTTTCAAAGTTCGTATCAGGGATGGCAAGTGATAATTCAAACCCTCGCTACTTCATGGGCGTTGGTTTGATAATTACCGGTATTATCAATATCATTTTTGGCCTTTCTAGTTCATTGAGTGTGTTCATTGTATTGTGGGTGCTCAATGCTTTTTTCCAAGGATGGGGTTGGCCACCGTGCTCAAAGTTGTTGACTACGTGGTACTCTCACTCAGAACGTGGGTTTTGGTGGTCGATTTGGAATACATCGCATAATGTTGGAGGTGCCTTAATTCCAGTGCTGGTTGGCTTCGTCACTTTATATTTCGGCTGGCGAATGGGAATGATAGTGCCAGGTGTTATTGGAATTGTGATTGGACTAGCGCTTTGCTATCGCTTGAGAGATAAGCCACAAACAATGGGTTTACCCAGCGTGGGTGTTTGGCGTCATGATCAAGTTGAGATTGCACGTGAATCAGTAGGATCAGAATTAACTAAAACTGAAATCATAAAAAAATATGTATTGGGTAATAAATTTATTTGGTTATTGGCCGCAAGTTATATCTTGGTTTACATTGTTCGTACAGCGGTAAATGATTGGGGTAACTTGTATCTGACTGAACAAAAGGGCTATGGATTGGTTAAGGCAAACTCTGCATTATCATTGTTTGAGATAGGTGGTTTCATAGGAAGCTTGGTCGCCGGGTGGGGATCAGATAAGTTATTCAACGGTAATCGAGGTCCGATGAATGTGTTGTTCTCTATTGGCATATTAGTATCGGTCATCGCAGTTTGGATGATTCCAACTTCAACTTATCTAGTTCAAGCTGTATGCTTTTTTGCTATAGGTTTCTTTGTTTTTGGTCCGCAAATGCTTATTGGGATGTCTGCAGCAGAGTATTCACACAAAAATGCGGCTGGTGCTGCCACAGGATTTGTTGGATTGTTTGGGTATATGGGCGCTGCCCTATCCGGTTATCCGTTAGCACTAATAATGGAGCAATGGGGTTGGCAAGGCTTTTTTATTGTGATTGCCATTGCGTCTGCTTTGGCTGGTATGTTGTTGCTAACTTTTTGGAAAGATAGAGTATTAACTTGATACTGATAGATATAAAAAATAATCTTTTTTGCCATGTCTAAACTTGATATGACAAAGGGCGATCTCACTGAAACCTTTATAGGTTTTAGGTCTAGATTGTTGACGCTAGTTCGACGGATTGTTAAAAACTCAGGTGATGCAGAGGACATTCTTCAGGAAACCTATATTAAAGCTCTAAACGCATCAAAACAAAGTGAGATTCGTAACCCTGAAGGGCTACTAACGCACACCGCTCGGAACTTGGCATTGAATCATATTGACCTTGCTAGGAATAAATATGATATTCAACTAGAGGAGAACCGTGTTTCGTCTGTCATGAATAGTAGTGAGAGTATAGAAGCGCTTGTAGGCTCTAAAGAACGATTAGAACATCTGGGGAAAGTGATCAACAGGTTGCCCGATAAATGTAGGCAAGTTTTTATCTATAAAAGGGTATATGGTTTGTCACATAAAGAAATTTCTATAAAAATGGGCATTAGTAATAAGACCATTGAAAATCATGTAAGACGAGGCTTGAGAGAGTGTGTTGAGAAGATGCAAGTGTTTGATAGAGATCCGATAGTGGATCGAAAATCCGAGTCTGATGTAGAGTCTGAGTAAAATGAAAAAAGTCGATCCTGTAAATAGTGAATCTGAAATTCTTGATCAAGCTACTCGATGGGTAGTTGAATTGAACTCAGGGGAACTTAGTAGCACCAGCACTGAAATGTTACATAAATGGTTGAATGAATCGCCTCTGCATGAAGCAAAACTCTTAGAAGCATCGGACGTCTGGGATGAGTCTAGTAGTCTCGTTGCAGAGACTAGAGCTGTAATAAGCTCACCTAAGAGCGCGTGGTCATTTAGTCCTGCTGTGGCTTTGATGTCTGTTGTATTCGTAGCCTTAGTCGGGGCTTTTCTGTTTAACAGTGTTAATCTAAATGAGGATGCCCAAAAGCCTCTTTTAGTGGAACATAAGACCCGTATAGGTGAATTTAGAACGGTTACCTTGAGTGATTTTTCTCGAGTTACTCTTAATACGAATAGCCGAATTTCTGTTGCATATAACGAGCAAAGTGAGATACGCCGAATTCATTTACTTCAAGGAGAAGCTTTTTTTGATGTTGCCAAAGATCCGTTACGCCCTTTTGTCGTCAACGTTAATGGGAAAGAAATTCGTGTCGTTGGAACCGCTTTTAATGTTAAATCGAATAGCGGTTATCTCGAAGTATTAGTAAAAGAAGGTATAGTGGATTTTGTCGATTTGTCCAAATCAGCAGAAAAAAAATCGTCGCCAGACAGATTAACGGCTGGGCAAATTTTAGAGATAAAAAATGGCTCTAGAGAGCTATCTCTTCTTTTACCTGAAAAAGTAGAAAAGAGATTGTCATGGCATGATGGAAGAGTTGTTTTTGAAGGTGATAAACTTAAAGATGTTATCTCAGAAGTTAGTCGATATACCAAGACGCAATTTATATTTTCTGATGAAAAAACTGAATCGATCCGTATTGGAGGCTCATTTCGGATAGGGAATGTTGAGGGATTACTCGACTCAATGAAAGAAGGTTTTGATGTAAATGTCGAGAAAAGGAACGATGGCATTATTGTCCTATCTTCTTCAAATCGGTACTGACAAGTTAACTTTTGAAGCCGTAAAACTTTGAATCAATTTTCTTAGG
>CAZUEC010000113.1:0-6624 GCA_964618865.1 uncultured Roseibacillus sp.
GGGTCAGGCCAAGTGAAGCTCTGCTTGGTTTTCTTAGAATGATTCTAAAATGAATTCCAGAGAGCTGGGAGTCGGCAAAGATTCGAATATTGGATTCGAAATCGTTTCGGGGTTTCTTGTTTTCAAAGATAGGAGAAGCAGTTAGGGATCGTTTTTGATGAGTGATGGCCAAGCTGACTATCTGACGAAGTTGCGTGAGGTGTTTGATTTTGAGGCTTTGCGTTCTGGGCAGGAGCAGGTGGTTGAAGCGCTTTTGACTGGTCGTTCGTCGCTGGCTATTTTTCCGACTGGAGGGGGGAAGAGTCTTTGTTATCAGCTCCCGGCGTTGATGTGGTCGGGGGTGACGCTGGTGGTTTCTCCTTTGATGGCTTTGATGCGAGAGCAGGTCGATTTTCTACGAGAAAAGGGCGTGGCAGCGGAGCGTTTGGATAGTTCTTTGGATGCAGATGAGGTGAGGGAGGTTTATCGGAAGCTTCGAGTTGGGGAGGTTACTTTGCTTTATGTGGCTCCTGAGAGGTTTGCGAATGAGCGTTTTCGGAATGCTTTGAAGGGATGCAAGCTTGAGCTGTTAGCGGTGGATGAGGCGCATTGTATTTCGGAATGGGGGCATAATTTTCGACCTGATTATCTGAAGCTTGCGGAAGCGGCGAAGGAGTATGGTGTGCAGCGATGTCTTGCTTTGACTGCTACTGCGACTCCGGAGGTGGCGCAGGATATTCGACGTGCTTTTGAAATTGGAGAAGGGGATGTGGTGCAAACTGGTTTTCGGCGGGAGAATTTGTCTTTGCATGTGACTCCTTGTTTGGGAAAGGATCGTGATCAGTTGTTAGTGGAGAAGGTGTCGTCGATTGTGGGAGCGGTGATTGTTTATGTGACTTTGCAGCGAACGGCGGAAGAGGTCTCGGGGGTGCTTCAGCGGGCAGGGCTTTCTGCGCGGGCCTATCATGCTGGGATGCGGGCGGAGGCGAGAGGGGAGGTCCAAAGTGCCTTTATGAATGATGAGGTTCGGGTGGTGGTGGCGACGATTGCCTTTGGAATGGGGATTGATAAGGGAGGAATTCGGGGGGTCTTTCATTACAATCTTCCAAAGACTTTAGAGAATTATGTGCAGGAGGTGGGGCGAGCGGGTCGTGATGGGCAGCCTTCTCATTGTGAAGTGTTAGCTTGTTTGGATGATTTATTGACCTTAGAAAATTTTATTTACGGTGATACTCCTGATCCGCAGGCGATTAAGAGTGTGGCTGAGCATGTGCTTTTGGTCGGGATGGAATTTGATCTGAGTCTTTACGATTTAAGTCGTGGTTGTGATGTGAAGCCAGTGGTGTTGGAAACTTTTTTAGCTTATCTGGAGCTTGAGGGTTGGATTGAGTCGCGGGGTTCTTTTTATGCGGAACGAGCGATCCGATTTGTGCGTGGTAGGGATGAAGCTTTGTCGGGTCATAATGAGGAGCGGAGGCATTTTTTAAATCGACTATTTGATAGTGGGAAGCAGGGGAGGAGTTGGCTGACTCTTTCATTGGCTGATTCGGGAGAGGCTTTGGGGGAGACGACAGAAAAAATTGCGAAATCTCTGGATTGGTTAGAATCCCATGGGGATATTGTGGTGAAGCCTTCTAAGGTTCGTAAGCGTTACCGTCGGTTAAAAGAGGCGAATGCGAGTTTGGTTCGAGAGCTTTCAGAGGAGATGGCGAAGGTCTTTGCGGCGCGGGAAGAACGAGATGTGATTCGTTTGGAAAGTGTGGTTTCTTATTTGGGCTCACGAGAGTGTCTGACGACAAGGCTATTGGCCTATTTTGGGGAGCTGGAGGCTGAAGCTTGTGAGAAGTGTAGTGTTTGTGAGGGGAGAGCCGCAGAGTTGCCGGACCGAAGCGTTGCCGAGTTGTCGCTGGAAGACTTGGAGTTGATTCAGACTTTGCAGCAGGAAAGGCATCCTGCGTTGCGTACTCCGCGTCAAATTGCTCGATTTTTGTGTGGAATTGCGAGTCCAGCTAGTACGGGTACGGGTTTGAAGCGGCATCAAGCTTTCGGAATTTTTATAAATTTTCCGTTTTTAGACGTTTTGGCATCCGCAAAAGCGCTTGGGAAAAATAGAATTTAAACTTTTTTCTGTTCTTCGTTTCGAGGAGGTTTGAGAGGGAAGGGAGTCATGGGGAGTGAAATTTGTAAGGTGAAGCCTTGTTTTGATGGCTTTTAATTCCTTTGTTATTAAAGCCTTAGGTCTATTTTTGAGTTGTTCGAAGGGGGGCAAGGTTAATTTTTATTGAAAATAAATTTAAGTAAAAATGTTTAAATTTATTATAGAAAATTTGTAAAAAATACTTCCATTTCCCGATATTTTTTATAAAAGGCTCTTAGCTTTCAGCAGAACTACCTGTTCTGACATTCCGTTCTAAACGGAGAAAGCAGACTCCTTTTTTGTTCACGTTCACACCTTCTGTTCACCGCTAATATGAATTCTGCAAATTCTGCAAAGATTGTTTCTTTTGAGGAAGCGACTTCCGACCTTAGGACATTGCCTAACTACGAGCTCCGTACTCCAAGTAGGCCACGGAGGTCTCATCATAAGATGGTGGTCATTAGTTTTCTTGGAGATCTGGTTGCGATCGTGCTTGCGTTGTGTGTGGGTTATCTCATTCGTTTCGAAACTGCTCTTGGAACGATTGGAGTGAGAGACTTGAGTCTTACTTTGAAGAGTTATGGAGGGCACTTAGTTTTCGGAACGGTTGTGATGGTTGCTCTTGGTGTGAATTATCGCCTTTATGATCCGAAGAATTTTTTGAATTTCCGCCCGATAGTGAGGGCTATTTTTCAGGTTTGTGTTTCTTGGTCTGTTCTTTTCCTTTCTCTGGCTTTGGTTCTGAAGATTGATCCTGCGATTTCGCGAATCTATTGTGTCGTTGCTGGGATTATTTCTATGATCGCTCTTTTGGGTTGGCGCTTTGTTTTTTATACGACGATTCGCGCTAGTGCTTGGAGTCGTTCTCTTCGACAGAAGGTGGTTTTCTTGGGTTGGAACGATGAATGCGCGACTGCAGTTAGTCGAATGACTGGAAACGGGACTGATAGTTTAATTAGTGTCGCAGGAGTGATTGAGCCGCAAGAGGGTGGTTTTGAGGAAGAGCCTCCAGAGGAGATTTCTGTTCTTGGTCGTTTCGAAAGTCTTCGTGAAAATCTTCGGAGGGAAGATGTTGATATGTTGATTGCGGTGAATGGTTCGGCGGATCGAGTTTCTTTGATGGAGGTTTCTGAGATTTGTGGGCGTGAGTTTATTGACTTTAAGTTGGTTCCGAGCTGCTTCCAAGTTTTGGTATCTAGTCTTAAGTTAGAGAATGTAAATGGAATGCCTCTTTTAGGAGTGGGTGCGATGCCTCTTCACCATGCCTTCAATAGTATTGCGAAGCGTATGTTTGATATTATGGGCGCTCTGGTGGGTCTTGCGATTTTTGGACCGGTGGTTGGGTTCTTCATGGCGTTGGTGCGTGCGGAGTCGAAAGGGCCTCTTATTTATAAGCAGGTGCGTCTTGGGATGGATGGGAAGCCTTTTGAAATTTTGAAGATTCGGAGCATGAAGTTAGATGCGGAAGCGTCGAGTGGACCGGGGTGGACTGTGAAGGATGATCCTCGTTGTCTTAAGGTTGGTGCTTTTATGCGTCGTTGGAATATTGATGAGCTTCCTCAGTTCTTGAATGTGCTTCGAGGAGATATGAGTTTGGTTGGACCTCGGCCGGAGCGTCCTGAGCTCATTCACGGTTTTAAAGAGGAGATCCCTCACTACAATTTGCGTCACAATATCAAACCTGGTCTTACGGGTTGGGCTCAGATTAATGGTCTGCGTGGTGATACTTGCCTCCGGACTCGGGTTAAGTTTGACCTTCATTATATGGAGAATTGGAATTTTCTCTGGGATATTCGCATCATGGCTTTGACTTTCTTTAAGCGGAGTGGAGCCTGTTAATTTTCATGGATAAGTAAGTAGTAAGATCAAGGAGGGTAGTCTGTGAGGGCTGCCCTTTTTGATGTTTTGGCGCTGTTATTGGTAGGTTTGAGGAGGAAAACGGGGAGTGGCTCAGTGCTGCTGGGATGGATGAGGGGTGATGGTTGGAAAAGTAGCATTCGCGTCGAAACAGGGATTTGGCTTGTTTGTGAGGCAGGAGACCAGTACGCCAGAGATTGGCGCTGGGGAACTTTCTGCGCTTTCGATTATGGCTATTCAACGAGCGCTTCTTTCGGTGTCGGATAAAACTGGATTGGTTGTTTTTGCACGCCGTCTTGTGGAGGATTTTGGGGTGGAATTGTTATCTACTGGAGGAACGGCTACTGCTTTGCGGGAAGCGGGTTTGGAGGTAACTGATGTTTCTGATTATACGGGTGAGCCGGAGCTTTTTGAGGGAAGGCTCAAGACTTTGCATCCGATGATTCATGGTGGGTTGCTGCAGCGTCGTGATTCTGACGAGCATCAGGCCCAAGCCAAAAAGCATAAAATTCCAGCCATCGATTTAGTGGTAGTGAACTTATACCCTTTTGAAGAGACGGTGGCTAAAGATGAAGTCACGCTGGAAGAGGCGATTGAAAAAATAGACATCGGAGGACCTTCGATGTTGCGGAGTGCGGCTAAGAATTATTCGGCTGTGACGGTGGTTTCTGATCCGGCGGACTATGAGCGTGTGTTGGAGGAAATGGATGAGGTGGAGAAGTTGGGAGAAGAAAGTACGACAAAAGGGGAGACTAGTCTTCGTCTCCGTGAGGAGTTGGCTTTGAAGGTTTTTCGGCGCACGAATGAATACGATGGTGCGATTGCGAATTATTTGGGCCAATGCGATCAGGGTACGGCAGGTAGTTTTTCGGTTTCATTGCCTTTGGCTCACGATCTTCGTTACGGGGATAATGCTCATCAGGCGGCGCGATTGTACGGAAATTTTTCGGAGTATTTTCTACAACTTCAGGGGAAGGAGCTTAGTTATACCAATATTTTGGATATTGAGGCTGCGGCTGATCTTATTTTGGATTTTAAGCGTTCTACGGTTGGAATTCTTAAGCATACGAATCCATGTGGCATTGGTCAGGATGAAGATTTACGAGAGGCTTGGAGTAAAGCTTTTGAGACAGATCGACAGGCTCCTTTTGGTGGGGTGATTGTGTGTAATCGACCCATTGATGAAGGGTTGGCGCGAGTGATTTCGGAGATTTTCACAGATGTTATTATCGCGCCTGATTATTTGCCTGAAGCTCGTGCGATTTTACAGAAGAAGAAGAATCTGCGGTTGATGCATCTCAATGAGGAGGCTTATCGAGAGGAGAAAAAAGAGGCGGTGGTTCGTTCTTGTCCTGGTGGTTTGATGGTGATGGATCGCGATCATGAGGCTAAGGGGTTAGAGAACTTAGAAGGTAAGGTTGTCAGCAAGAGGCCGCCTACGGAAGATGAGTTGCGTGCGATGCGCTTTGGTTGGCGTGTGGTGAAGCATGTGAAGTCCAATGCGATTGTGTTCTCAGGACCGGATCGGACTTTGGGAATTGGTGCGGGTCAGATGAGTCGAGTGGATTCATCACGTATTGCTTGCTGGAAGGCTGAGCAAGCTGGGCTTTCTTTGAAGGGGAGTATTATTGCTTCCGATGCGATGTTCCCTTTTGCGGACGGACTTGATGCGGCAATTGAAGCGGGAGCGACTGCTTGCATTCAGCCTGGGGGTTCCATTCGAGATGAAGAAGTGATTGCGGCGGCGGATGCTGCTGATATTGCGATGGTCTTTACTGAACATCGCCACTTTAGGCATTGAGCGGGTAGGACTGAGGTTTTTTGGAAAGCGGTTCGGAGTTTAATGGCCGTAATCGTTACATGAAAGAGATCGTTCTTGTTTGCGAGTTCTGCTAACAAGCTTCATATGAAAGTGGGGTTTGTTCTGGTTTTGATGCTGGTAACAGCGTGCTTTGCGTCTGGGCAAGAGTTGGAAAATCTCAAGCACGAACGGCATAAGCATGGCCATAATCCGAAGCATGCGGTTGTTCCTGCTTCGGAGGATAGGTTTTTCACGAGTCGAGAAGGAGCGGCTTTGAAGCTTACTAGTGAAGAGCCTATGTTTACTTTTACGGTGTTTGGAGATCGAACTGGGGGGCCGGATTCGGGGGTGAATATTTTGGCCGATGCGGTGCGGGATGTGAATCTTTTGGAACCGGATTTAGTGATGACGGTGGGTGATTTAGTCCAGGGGTATAGTCAGACTGATGAGTGGTTGCCGCAGATGCGGGAGTATCGAGGGATTATGGATGAGTTGGTTTGTCCCTGGTTTCCGGTAGCAGGGAATCACGATATTTATTGGCGCGGGCCTAATCGTCCAGAGCTTGAGCATGAACCTCAATATGAAAAGCATTTTGGCCCTTTGTGGTATGCGTTTGAGCACAAGGATTGCTTTTTTGTTGTTTTATACACGGATGAGGGGAATCCGAAATCGGGAGAGCGAAATTTTAATAAACCCGAATGTCAGACGATTTCTCCTGAGCAATTGGAATGGTTGAAGGTTATTCTGAACAAATCGAAGGATGCAAAACATGTTTTTTTGTTTTTGCATCATCCTCGTTGGATTGGGGGGAACTATGGGGATGATTGGGAGCAAGTGCATGATGTGTTGG
>CAZUEC010000114.1:0-6593 GCA_964618865.1 uncultured Roseibacillus sp.
CATAAACTCACATTTAAAAACGCTCCTTTCACTCCCGTGGACATGAAAAAATAGAGAATCAAAATCAACGAACCCAAACCAAAGACATACAAAGCCTTCTTAAACCATTCCGCTCGATTGTAGGATAACTCTCGACTCACCGAAGCCTGAGCCTCCTCTCCTCCACGCTTCATCATCGCTTCTCGAAAACTCTCAAGATTGATCGCAAAACTCTCTTCTCCTTCTCGATAAGCTTCATAAAGCTCCTCCAACCGTTGCACATCCAACAACGCCTGCTTCGGATCAGCAACTTCCCCCGTAATCGTATTTTCGATCAATTCCCCAACCGATGACCACTTTTCATCGCTAGCATCAGTAGGCGGAAGAGGATGAAAACTAAACTTCGCATTTATGATCGACTGATTAATCTGAGCCAACAATTCCTCCACATGCGGAGGAATTCCCCCTTTTGTCTGAGCCGAGCGAATGGCTTCTGCAATTTGAGGTAAGGTCGCCAACACCACACTCATTTTCACTTTTTTCCCATCTCCTACCCCCGAGCGCAACACAATGCCCTCACGCACAAAATCAAAGTAATGAGCGAGATAAAAATAACTCTGCAAAACGTTTGCCAACTCCAGAGTCTGTTTTTCCACCGGATTGAGCTTCGCCCCTCGACTTAAAAGCTCTTGATGGCCTTTCGCCTTCTCGACAAGGAGAGGCAGATGAGGCTCCAATTCCGCAAAACTATAACGATCTCGCTTTTTTCGATCTTCAAATTCAATTCCCAAAGCCTTCAAGACTTCAGAGTTATCGACCCGAAAACTAGGTAACTGAGCAGCCATCTCAGGTCGAAAAAACAAATCCAACATCCATTCCACAGGCCCAATCCGAATCTTATCTCCTCCCTCTCCAAGAATCGTCATCCGTCGATCTCCACGCATTTGCAACATCGCAAAGTTAGCTCGAGTCTCCAAAGGCTTAATCCGTCCTCCCTCCTGAACCGGCAAGCTGGCAGCTAATTCAACAACCTCCTCTGACCAAGGCTTGTAATCTGTAATCTCAACCTTGTAAGAGTCCGCTTTCAAGCCGACAACCCCCTTAGAAAACAATCCCAAAAGAAGAACAACCAAAAGGACTAAAGCAATGATTTTTCCAATAAGAATTCTCATGAGGCAATAACTTTGCGGGATTTTGAAAGGAAGCTGATCAACTTATAAATAAAATGACCCAAAAGGCCGAACATCGCAATTAACAGAGAAGCCAAAGGCCAATGATCAGCCGGATTTTGAACAACCTCAAATACAGAGTAATACTCCTCCGGTTTCTCAACATCCTGAGGCCCCCAACTCGCTTGGAAAAAAGTCCAACCTTCTCTTCGCATAGGCTCATTCATCTCAATTAAAACCTCCTCTGACTCCGAATTAAACAAGCGCGTAATATCACTTTCAAAAGAAGCCGCTCGTCGTGTTCCCGGATCCCTTTCCACGCGAAAATCATCCAACTGCACCTCAAAAGGAAGAGGCCAAAGCTTCTTACGCAGCCGAAGCAAAAACGGTCGCCCGTCCACCGTAATAGTCGCAGGCTTCAAACTTCGAGTCGCTAGAATCAACTCCCGTAAATTCTCCCCGTCCTTAGTCAGCACCGCAACCTCCGCCCCAGACGTGTGAGCTTCCGTTTCTTTCACCAATGGTAACTGCTTTAAATAAAAGTTATCCAACGCACGTTCTCCTTGAGTTTGAGGAATGAAACGACTCGGATTCACCTGCGCATTTTCCACAAAATTGGAAACCTCCAAATCAAACGGCAAATTGACTAAGTGGAAACGACGCCTCGAAACAGGCTCTCCTTCCAAAAAGCTGAAAAGAGACTTCTTCTTCGGCCTCATATCTTTGAGAAACTTCCAATCGATAACGTGCACCTTTGTCACCTCACCTTCAGCCAACTCAGAAATCTCAATCACTTCCTCGTGATAATCTTGCGCAGCATCACTACTCTGTCCCTCGTAGATTTGCAACGCCCCCCGTTTCTCAGTAAACTTCGTAACCCCTGCCGCAACCATCAGAAAAACAATCGAAAAGTGACTTAAAAGAATCCCTATTTTTTGAGGAGATTTCCGAAAACGAATCAATCCCCCTAAAGTAAGATTCAAAGTGAACAAAACGCAGAGCCAAAACCCACTCAACATCGGAAAGTAAATCGTAATCGGAATCAACACCCCATCCTCTTGCATCGGTTTTCCAATCTCAGGAAAAAAGAAAAGCTCCTTCCAATTAAAATACTTATCCATCATCGGCCTCAAGCCACTCACCGTCTGCTCCAAAGTAGCAAACCAAGTCAGTAAAAAGAGCGCCAGCAACAGCAACGTCGCCAACTGCATCCCAGCTAAGAAATCGACCACTCTTACTAGAATCCCCTTTTTCTTCTTGGCCTGACCTAAAGCGGTCTCCGTTGCAGTGTTCTCCATAAGATTCAAATCGGCTTCAACAAACTCCTCGACCAATGCAGTCTCTCAACATTACGACCGAAATACCTATTCTTATTCATTTCCTCTTCAAAGAAGCCACAAATTTCAAAAACTGCTCTCGTCTTGTATGAACCTCCTTCTCAGGACCGATCATCTTGACTGTCACCAAGCGCCCCTCACTCTCCACAACCGCTCCCAAAAGAGCTTGCCCATCCTTACCAGGCTTACCCCTACCCGCTTCATAGCGGCCTACCGCCTCAACCAAATACGCCTTTTTTCCTAAAAAATCGAGCCGGCCCAATTCCGCAAGAGGCTTCACCGGATTTCCAAACTGACCATACCACCGATTCACATTCCCCTCCACTCCCCCTCCAACCACACTGAGATAAATCTCTCCCATTTGCTCACCATTTCCAAAAGTCAAATTCACTTCACGAAAAACTCGCGAGGGAAGCTCTTTCCAGTCCGCTGCTGGCAGTTGATAAGCCCACTTTGAAGCCTCATCGCCCTTATTTTTAATAGGTGACGCAAACCCTCCAATTTGAGCAGCAACCTCAGGTCGCAAAAACTGCTCCGAACTAGTTGCATTCACCGCAGGCTCCTCATCCAACGAAGTCAGCTCGCGCGTCTCACTTATCTCCACTTCTTCAGGCTTCTCCCGGCAACTAACCATGGAAAAGACCAGCATTCCCACTAAGAAAATTAAGCCTACATTCACTGAGCATTATGTAACCCTACTTTATTGAACACGCAAGCCTTACCCTGCATTTTCCAAAACACAGCCACCAACTCGTAAGCCACTCTACAACAACAACTTAAATCAAAGAAGCTTCACGAACGCCTTCAGAGCTTTTCGACCAACCATCGCATACAAAATATCCCCCACTTCTAACACATCATCGGGACCAGGGACCTCAGCCTGCAAGCCCCGTTGACGACCGACCAAAACCACTCCTACCGGCCACTTCACCTCTCCGACAGGTTTCCCAGCCAAACCAGACTTCTCTTCAATCCGAGTCTCAAGCACCTGACCCGGTCCTAGCTTTTTAACAACATGATACTTTTCGGACGTCAGATAACGCTCGATATCTCGACGTGTTGCCTCTCTCGGACTCACCGCAGCCACCACTCCAAAATGGCGGCCACTACTTCCAATCGCTCGCGCATAATCTGCGCGATGAATAATGGTAAGACAATTTTTCACCCCTATATTATGAGCCTGCAAGCAAGTCATCACATTATCCTCATCACTCTCACTAGCAGCCACGAAAAAATCAACCTCTCCCACCTGTTCATCTTCAAGCTCTGTTAGAACAGTAGCATCAACATTGATCACAGTCGTATTCGCCAAACGATCCGTAAGCTCCAAGCAACGCTGTTGATCAGTCTCAAAGATACGCACCTTACAATCCCAACTCTCTAACATTTGAGCCAAAGAAAAACCATATTCCCCTCCTCCAAAAATAACGACCTTCAACCCCTCCAACCCTCCTTCAGTCTTTTGTAAGTTTGCTGCTAATTTTCTAAGCCTCCGAGGCTCTCCAAAAATAGTCGCAATATCCCCCGCCTCCAACGTACTATCCGCATCAGGAATGACATGTTCATCTTCCCGCGAAATAGCCGCAATCCGCGTACGCTCAGGAAGCTTGAGATCACGCAAAGCCTTTCCCACCACTCCACTCTTCTCATGAACCTTCACCTGCTGAAGCTCAATCTTTCCTTGCGCCAACTCCTCAACCGTCAACGAATCCGGATTACGAATAAATTTCGCCAACTCAATGGCCGTCAGACGCTCAGAGCTAAAAAGATGATCAATATGAAAATGACCACGATAATCAAAAAGCCACTCCTCACGCTGGAGTCCAGGATGAACACGGGCAATCACCCGTTCCACTCCCATCGCTTTCGCCATCGAAGCACTCATTAAATTCGCATTATTGCTACTCGTCAGACCCAAAAAAAGTTCACATTCGCCCACATTCGCTTCCGCAAGCGCATTGACCGAATTCCCATCCCCTCTCACCACTTTAGCATCTATCGTCTGCTCCAAATCCTCCGCCAACTTACTATCGACTTCGATTACTGAAAGCGCATGCGACTTGGAAAGCTCTTGCGACAAATGACGTCCAATTTCTCCAGCTCCAACAATAATGATATTCATAATTTGGCAAGGCCCACGCGGGTGAGGCGCGAACTCTAAACTTTAAACAACGATATCCAACCCTATTTTCCGATGCAAAATTGGCTGAATATGCTTCCTAAAATATCCTCAGTATCAATTCGGCCCGCAATTTCAGCAACTGCCTGCACCGCTTCTCGAAGCGGGAGACTCACAAACTCTGGCTCTTCACCCGAGGCTAACATCTCTCTCGCCTCCCTCAGAAACACCTCTGCCCGACGCAGACATTCCTGATGACGAGCATTAATCGCAATCAAAACATTGCCAGAATTCTCTTTCTCCCCACCCCCTAACTGCCTCGCCACCTCCTCACGCAAAGCCTGCAACCCCTCTTCTTGCAAAACAGAAATCCGAATCGCAGACTCACCCACAGACTCATCCTTCCAAGCCTCATCCTCTCCCAAATCAACCTTATTGAGCACGAGCAGAGCATCCTCCGAAAAACGCCCGCTAGGCACCTGCGAAGCATCTGCTAACTCCAAAACCAAATCCGCCTCACTCATCCGCTGTCGAGCTCGCGCCATCCCTTCCTTCTCAATCGCACTGCCTTCTTCCCTCAAACCCGCAGTATCAATCAAACGTACCGGAAAACCGTCAAAATCGAGCACCTCCTCCACCGTATCACGAGTCGTCCCCGCCTCCTCACTCACAATAGCTCGTTCATAGCCCAACAGCGCATTAAGAAGACTTGATTTCCCCGCATTAGGAGGGCCCACAATCGCCACTCGTGCACCCTCTCGCAACAAACGACCTCGTTTTGCAGTCCCCAAAAGCTCACTAACCGCATCCTCTAACTTCTGAAACGAATTCTGAAGCTCATCCCCAGTTTCTGGAGAAATATCTTCCTCAGGAAAATCAATGTAAGCCTCCACGTGAGCCGTCAAATCAATAACTTGCTCTCTTACTTCTGCTACCGCCCTACCTAAACTACCCGACAATTGCTCTCTCGCTGCCTGCGCAGCCATATCAGTTTGCGCCGAAATCAAATCCATCACCGCTTCCGCCTGCGTCAAATCCAATTTACGATTCAAAAAAGCGCGCAAACTAAACTCCCCCGCTTCCGCATGCCGTGCCCCACATTCCAACGCCCGCTCCAACACTCGTCGCGTAACATGTATTCCTCCATGCCCGCTAATTTCCACCACATCTTCTCCAGTGTAACTACTAGGCCCTTGGTAACAAACCACAA
This sequence comes from uncultured Roseibacillus sp., assembly GCA_964618865.1. Taxonomy (GTDB): domain Bacteria; phylum Verrucomicrobiota; class Verrucomicrobiia; order Verrucomicrobiales; family Akkermansiaceae; genus Roseibacillus. Next base: position 5,815 of record CAZUEC010000114.1, read on the forward strand.
CCACATCATCAATAGAGCCCCCATTCTCCGCGAGAACATCATCTCGAAAAGCTCGTCGAACTTGCAAATTCTTCGCCTGAAAGCGACTCAACATCTTTTCCGCCACCTCAAAAACACCAGCCCCCGACATTCGAATCAAAGAAACAGCCCCCACTCCTGGCGGACTGGCTACTGCCGCAACAACTTCACTCTCACTCACTATCCTGCGTTTTCCAATTTCCTCGTTCCCCGCCTAATCCAATAAACTCCCAGCTAATCAACTCCTCTATCTTCAACTTCGGCTCAACATCATGAGACCACATCAAACCCACTGTTGCATTCCTCACCGGAATCCTAGAAACCACACGATCAAGCCATTTCAAAGGAGCCAACGCCCTTCCCAACTCACTTTCATCTTCCACTAAAATTTTCACAAAATCTTCGCGATTAGCAGGATCACTCAATCGAAAAACAGAAACCCCCTTCTCACTCTTCCTCCCTATTCTGACATCCTGCTCCACCGAGACCCGAAACACCCCCTTCTTTCCCGCACTCGGTTGAGTTAAAAAAGAATCAAAGAGACGAAACCTCGTTTGCACAAAAGTCTGCCAATCCAACTTCATCCCCTCCGAAGTCTTCCGAAAGAACGCCAACACTCTTACCGGCTCCTCTAAAAAGTTGCTTATCGCCCCCTCCGTTAAAAGCAAATTATCGGGCTTCTCTAAACCATAACTGACTCGGATTGGAGAAACAGGACGGAAAAAACTCCTCATCGCAACTTGCTGCGGCCGACTATAATT
>CAZUEC010000115.1:0-6588 GCA_964618865.1 uncultured Roseibacillus sp.
AAGGAAATCGTCAAATTCCGGAGAGAAACGAACGAACTTTTGGAAAACGGTCTAAGCATCGAAGGTTTAATTTGCTTCGTTGACTTGTTATTTTGCCATTTGAGATGGCTGGAGAATGAGGTTTCCTTTTGTTTGAGGGGAGGAAAGTTAGCGGCAAAGGGGGCTGCAGAGTTTGAGGATTTTATCGCTCATGACTGCTTTTCCTTCTGCGACTGCTTGTACGCTAGTGGTTCCGTAGGCGCCGTCTTGGTAGGTCATGATGCGGCTTGTCTCACCTCGTTGCAGAGAGTCGATGGCGCCGGTGGCAAAGTGATAGGCCATGATGCGATCGCGCACAGTGGGTGAGCCTCCACGTTGGGTGTGACCAAGGACGGTGAGGCGAGCGTCCATTTGGAGGGAGTCGCTGATCCAACGTGTGAGGTAGTCGCCCATTTTCACTCCTTCGGCGACAATGGCGATGAGAGAGGTGCGTCCTTGTTCTTTTTGGGTTCGAAGGCGTTCTTGCATTTGGTCGAGATCGTAGTCGATTTCGGGTACGAGACAGATTTCCGCTCCGCAGGCGAGGGCGCTTACCATGGCGAGGTAACCGCAGTGTCTTCCCATGACTTCGATGACGAAGGCGCGTGAGAAAGAGGTGGCGGTGTCGCGGATGGAGTCGATGGAATTGAGGATGACATTGAGGGCGGTATCGACTCCGAGACAGTAGTCTGTGCCGGGAATATCATTATCAATGGTGGCGGGTACGCCGGCGAAGGGGATTCCGAAGTCGGCGTGAAATTGATGAAGGGCATTGAAGGAGCCGTCGCCTCCGATGACGACGAGCTTGGCGATACCGTTTTCTTTGAGGTTATTGTAGGCGACTTCTCGTATTTGGTGGTCGAAGAAGCTTTTGGACCGAGAGGAGCGTAAGATGGTGCCGCCGCGGTAGAGGATTCCGGATACATCTTCGGGTTCAGCGGCTTTGATTTTGCCTTCGATGAGGCCTCGCAAACCGTCGTAGATGAGGTAGGGCTCCATGCCATTGGCGCGTGCGTAGTCGACAGCGCATTTGATGGCTGGATTCATGCCTGCGGAGTCGCCGCCGGAGGTCATAATGGCTACCCGTTCGTTCATGAGCCTTACATAATCGGCTCTTGATGGCGAATCAAGTCAGACCTCAGGCCGTTTTTGGGATGGATTTGAGGATGCTGCTTTCAGGAAAGAATGTGAGCTCCTTTGGCTGGGCGAGTGGAGAAGATTTCGGAAGAGATTTCTGTTTCGGCGAGGTAACGTTGGTGAATTTCTGAAGCAATGTCTTGGGCTTTGTCTTTGGTACAGAGTGTGACGGTGGAGCCTCCGAAGCCGCCTCCGGTCATTCGGCTGCCGAGAACTCCTCCTTCAAAGCCGATGTTTTCAGCGATTTTGACCATGAGGTCGAGTTCGGGACAGGAGACTTCGAAGTCGTCGCGCAGAGATTCGTGAGAGGCTTTCATCAAGGATCCGATGTTGGCGTAGTCATTTCCTTTGAGATTGTTTGCAGCGGAGATGGTGCGTTCGATTTCGCTTACGACGTGGCGGGAGCGGCGGTAGACGCGGTCTCCCATTTTTTCTTGTGCGGCTTCGACGTCTGCGGTGGTGACTTCGCGCCAACTGTTTTTGCCAATGAGGGCGAGTCCGTCTTCGGTGTCTTTGCGGCGAGCGGCATAACCGCCATCAGAGAGGTCGTGAGTGACGCAGGTATTGGCGACGATGATGGTTAGATTGGGATCGGTGAAGGGGACGAGCTCGGGTTCGCCGTTTTGGCAGTCGATGAGAATGAGTTGGTCTTTTTTTCCGAAGGCTGAAGCGAATTGGTCCATAATTCCACAGGGTACTCCGGCGAAGTCGTGTTCTGCTTTTTGAGCAAGAAGGGCTTTTTCTTTGGTGGGTAAGGTGGTGTCGAGGAGGCTTTCGAGGAGGGTGGCGGTGGCGCATTCGAGGGCTGCGGAGGAGGAAAGTCCGCCTCCAGAGGGGACGCTGGAAACGAAACAGGCGTCAAAACCGGGGATGGTGTGTCCTTGTTTGCGAAAGCCGTCGATGATTCCACGAATGTAGTTGGCCCATTTGGGTTCGGAGACCGACATTTCTTCTTGGAGTGAGATGGAGGCCTCAGGTTGTCCTTCGGAATAGATTCTGATTTCGTCGCGATTATTGAAGGCGGCGACTGCGACGATGTAGCGTTCGATGGCGAGTGGTAAGACAAAGCCGTCGCAATAGTCGATGTGTTCTCCAATGAGGTTCACGCGTCCGGGAGCGGCGGCGGCGGCGGTGCTTTCACATCCAAAGTGTTGTTTTAACTTTGCGTTGGCCTCGGATTGAAGGCTGGCTAGAGACTGGTTTGGCTGAAGAGTCATGGTTAATTGTGTGGAGCGAGGCGGAAGCTGTATTTGTAATGTTCTTTGTTTTTGAGGCGATATTTTTCGAGGGGAAGCTGGCCCCAAGAGTTTGTCCCGCCGATGCCCATTTGACCGTAGTCGATATTGAGGAAGAGGGTTTCGCTTTTCCGAAGGTCTTGGGGATGGCGGGCGAGTTCGATTTCGAGAGGGGTGTAGGGGTAGGCGGAGATTTCTAACAAGCGATTCCCGGTGGCTTGAATGGTGAGGCTCTTTTCGTTACTGGAGAGGGTGGTCCATCGTATTTCGGTGCGGTTACCTGATTCTTGAGGGTCGAGGTAGTGGTCAAAAAGCTGAGGCACGTGTCCGGTGTGAATGCCGGTCCAAGCGGATCGTTTGCGATCGATGTAGTTTTCGTGAGGTCCGAGGCCAAACCAGTCCCATTTGTTTTGGTTGGCAGGTAATTGAGTTTGCATTCCGAGGCGAGGAATCATGGGTGCGTCTCGAGTCCAGAGGTTGACGGTGATTTCCAGTTGGTGGTCGGATAGGAACTGGTAGTCGATGGTGGCGGTGCTTTTGCCGACTCTGAGGTCGAGGTCGAAGTGGGCGTGATTGCCTTCGAGGGTTAGGCTCTTTGAGCGTGATTTGCTGGCGACGTCATACCAGTCGCCAAGTTTGAAGGGGAGTTTAGCTCCTTCGTCATTGTTAGTGGGAGGGCGCCAGCAGTTGAGGGTGAGGGGGCCGGCGAGTTGGTCTTTGCCTTCAATTTGATAAGAGAGTAAAGAGCCGTTAGATTTTTGAAAGACTGCGGTGACGGCGCCGGCGGTGGCGGTGACGAGCTTGTCGCTTTCTTCCCAGTTTACTTGAGCAGGGGTGGAAGTGGTTACTCGAGTGGCGGCTTGGAGTAGAAATTCTGAGAAGGCAATTTGGCGTTCTCCTTCATGAAAGAGAAAGCGGAGGTGGTATTCGTTTTCTTCCTTCATGACGACGTTTGGTTTGGGAAGTTGGAAGGTGGCGGTTTTACCAGCGGGACATTTGGGAATTTCAAAATCGGAGCTAAAGGCGATTTCTCCATTTTCGCGGATTTGGTAACTTCCTTTGAGTTTGGAGAGGTCGAGGAAGTCGTATTCGTTGTAGAGGCGAAATTTCAGATTGGCTGGTTCGCCGTCACGAAAGACATGGACGGGTTCATGGACTTTATGAACTTCGTGTGCTTGGGGGCTCCAGCTTCGATCTGGTCGGACGATGCCGTTGATGCAAAAGCTGCGGTCGTTGGGTTGGTCGCCGTAGTCTCCTCCGTAGGCTTGGAAGGCGACTGTTTTTTCTTTTTGGGCGATTTTAGCGAAGTCGATTTCGGTGAGAATTTTGCCGTCGATGGTGACTTGTGCTTGACGGATGGAGCCGTCGAAGCGGCGGGAGGGTTTTTCGGTGTTGAGGCCAACGGCGAGGTCATGGTTATTTTCATTGACGGTCCCTGAGAGGGGTTTACTGGCGACTTCTTTACCGTCGATGGTGAGGCTGATTTTTTCGCCGTTGTATTCTCCTATGAGGGTGTGGAATTGACTTTGCCAATTTTTAGGAAGGGAGGCTTGCACGGTGTGCCAGGTGTCGGTGTAAACGAAGAATTCGATATTCTTGTTTTGAGAATCAATTTTCAGGGAGTAGGAGGTGTCGCCTTTGGTGATGATGGGGTAACCGTCGGATTCGTTGCGGTTATTGTTTTCGGTGCCTACTTGTGGGGCTTTGTTTCCGCGAGCTAGGGCGACGAGTTTGATGGTTTTTTTGGGAGTGAATTGGGGTTTGTTGGCGATGAGGACTCCTCCTGCGGGAAGGCCTTGTTCTTGGGTGAGAATGCCCATGAGATGGGTTCCGGGTCCGCAAATGTCGGCTGGGTGTTTTTTAGAAGTTAGTCCTTGGTCTACAAAGTCCCAGAGGAAGCCTCCTTGTAGGAGGGGTTCTTTCCGAAAGAGGTCCCAGTAGTCGGCGAGGTTTCCACTGGAGTTGCCCATGGCGTGAGAGTATTCGCATTGAATCAAGGGGCGTTGGCGATGGAGGGGTTTTTTGGTTTCTTTCTGAACGAAGTTTTTGCAGGTGTTGATGGGGGCATACATGGGGACGAAGACATCGGTGTGGGGGCGCATCATGGCTTGTTCGTAGTGTACGGGACGGAAGGGGTCGCGTTCTTTGATCCAAGTGGAGCATTCGACAAAGGCATGACCGTCACCAGACTCATTGCCCATGGACCACATGATGATGCAGGGATGATTCTTATTTCGTTCTAACATGTTTTTGATGCGGTCGAGGTGGGCGGGGACCCAGCTATTGACGCGGGAGAGGGTGTCTGGTGCTCTTCCGCCCCAGCCCATGCCGTGGCCTTCGATATTGGCTTCGTCGATGACGTAGAGGCCGAGTTCGTTGCAGAGTTCATAAAAGCGGGGATCATTTGGGTAGTGGGAGCAGCGAACGGCGTTCATGTTGAGGGCCTTCATGGGAGAATGTCGGTGCGCATGTTTTCTTCGGTGACGTAGTGTCCGGTTTCGGGGTGGTGGTCGTGGCGATTAACTCCTTTAAAGAGAATGGGTTTGCCGTTGATGAGAAATTGGCCGTTTTTGACTTCTTGTCGTTTGAAGCCGAGTTTACCGCTATAGTGAGCGAGGGTTTTGCCGTCTTCGTTTTTAAAGGTGATGAGATAGGGATAGAGATGGGGGACTTCGGCGCTCCAGGGGGTGATTGCGGTGGTGATTTGTTGGAGGTTGATTTCACCCCAGTTTGTAGTGGGTCCTTGCCAGCGTTTTTTTTGACGGTCAAAAGTTCGTCCTTTGACTTTGATTTTGGTTTCGATGGCTTCGAAGAGAGGTTCGCTGGTTGTTGGGTCTATGACTTCTAAGCGGACGAAGGTGGTGGTGTCTTTTTTTCGAATTCGGCTACGAACCTGAAAGCGGCTGTGAAGGGTGCCGGTTTGGTAGTCATCAGCGAGGCTGGCGCGGATTTCGAAATCACGCAGTTCTAGCTGTGCGGATTCGGACCAGAGAAAGACGTCTCGAAAAATCCCTGAAAGACGCCACATGTCTTGGTCTTCTAGGTAGGAGCCGTCGCAATGCTGATAGACTTCTACCGCGAGAGTGTTGTCTCCTTGATTGAGATGGGGGGTGAGTCGGAACGTTGCGGTGGTGCGGGAGTCTTGTGAGTAGCCTATTTTTTGGCCATTTATCCAAAGGTAGAAGGCTGAGTCGACTCCTTCGAAGGAGAGGTAAACTTCTCGGTCTTTCCATTCTGGGGGAATCGAAAAGGTGCGGCGGTAGGAGCCGACTTGATTCCGGTTTTCTTGGGGGAAGGTTAAGAAATTACCGGGAGGAGTTCCCATGACTCTGGGAGGATTTTTATGAAAAGGGTAGGTTGCGTTGGAATAAATTAGGGTGCCGTATCCTTTGATTTGCCAGTTGGAAGGGACTTCGATGTCGTCCCAGTTTGAGACGTCAACTTCGGGTTTGAAGAAGTCTTTGGGGCGTTGGTTTGGGTTGCCGGTGTGATGGAATTTCCAGGTGCCATTCAAAATTTGGCAATAGGGTGATTCGAGGCGTTGTTTGGTGAGGGCGCCTTCGGCGGTGGGAAAGGGCATTTTGGTCGCATGGGGCAGTTCTTTGTTGATGCGAAACACTTTTTCGTTTTCCCAATCGTTGGGTTTGGGTTTGTTGTTCTTATTTTGTGCCGATAGTGGAACAAGAAGGATGATGGTTAGGGTGAAAACGATGATTTTCATTAAAGTGTGTGAAAAAGTGTAAGCTGGCAGTTTGATAGGCGGCAAGAGAAGAAGTTTTAGAAAATGGGGGTGGTTGTTTCCGCAATCTTTTGGACTGCTTGATTTACAATTATCGAGGGGTGTTTTTTCACTGGTCAGGGGGCGGTTTTTTGGTCTCTGCTCTTGTGGTGCAGATTGAAATTACTCTTCCTGATTGGCTCCAAGATGAAGTTTTCGCTTTGGAGGAAGGGGCTATTGAGGAGGCTGGAACTGTTCGGATGGATTGGGTGCTGTCTTTGGCGCGTAAAAATATTGAGTTGAATACGGGGGGGCCGTTTGCGGCGGCGGTTTTTGAAATTGAAACGGGGCGGTTGGTGGCGGCGGCGGTGAATCGGGTTGTTCCGAGCCGGACTTCAATTTCTCACGCTGAGACGCTGGCTTTGGCGTTAGCTCAGCAAGAGTTGGGAAATCATGATCTTTCGGCTCCTGGATTGCCTG
>CAZUEC010000116.1:0-3854 GCA_964618865.1 uncultured Roseibacillus sp.
TTTTAAAGCACTTTTTTTCACCGCGCTATCCACTCTCGGTAGCGCCGAAACCCTCACCCTCACCAGTGAAGACCGCTTCACAGGTGAGCTGCTATCCATCTCCAAACAAGATGGAGTGGTCCTCAAAAACAAACATTCGCCTCAGCCCATTTCCTTTCGCCATGACTCCTTTAGTCATATGGAAATGGACACTTTTCAAGAACCAGATCCCTTTCAAACCGAAAGACTCGTCCTCTCGAACGGAGACATCCTTCCCGGAAACCTTCTTTCACTTAACGAAAACCACATCGTCTATGACGGCCTAGTAGGCGGAAATATCAAAATTGATCGAAGTAAAATCACAACCCTGCGCTTTGGAATTCGACCTCAGAAACTCATCTATCATGGCCCCTCTCCACTCAAAGACTGGGATGGCAACGGAGTCGAAAACTGGATCATGAGCCAAGACCAAGGGGACGGACTATTGATTCAAGAAGAAGGAAGAATGTCACAAGACGTAGGATTAGGAAACCAATTCATCCTTAAATTCACCTTGAAGTGGCAAGAACGTCCCTCTCTCCGAATCTACTTCGGCCAAGATGACAGCGAAGAACATCAAAAAAACCGCTATTACATCGAGCTAAACAGCGGCGGCCTTCAAGTCAAACGAGAGCTAACGATCGAACCTCACTACCGCACCCTCACCTCCCTCAATAAAATTGAAGCGTTCGACAACAACCAAATCTCAGTCGAACTCAAAGTCAACCGACTAATCGGAACCCTCGATCTCTACCTTGATAACAAACTCGTACGACAGATGCACGACCCCTATTCAGTCACCAAAGGTAGAAGCATCTCAATTTTACGCACGAGGCAGGAAAAATCCGCCAACTACCTCACTGACCTCAAAGTCTATTCTTGGGATGCAGTCTCACAAGTGGAACTCATGGAAGAACCCGGAAACGGTCTAAACGACAGCATCATTGATGCCGAAGGCAAGAGAATGTCAGGAACCATCCTCGGCCTCAAAAAAGAACAGCTCGAAACTCCCCGTGAATCGAAAAAAGAAGAACCAACCCCAGAAGAAAACCCTCCCCAAACCAACGAACTAACCGAAGAATCTAACCCCACAGAAAAGGCCATTCTTCCCATAACCCCTCCGCCGACTGCCCCCTCCAAAACTCACTTTCTTCTTCAAAGCCCATTCGCAGAAGAACCCATCAAAATCCCCTCTCGTAATACTCGGATCATTTACTTCAAAAACTCATTAAAAAAACTCGTTGCCAGCCAATTTCCAAAATACGAACTCACCCTCATTAACAACGGAATTGTCTCCGCCAATAGCCTCACCCTCTCCGGCAATGAACTCACCCTTGAACACCCCCTCCTCGGTAGGATCCCCCTTCCTCGCTCTGCGGTGAAGTCCATTCGCTATTACCACGACTTATCATCTGACGAAAAATGAAACTCCTTCTTCTCTCTCTCTCCCTTTTATTCACCACCTCTCCCCTTGCTCTCGGAGAAGTAAAAGATGAACTTCGGGGAGAATTGATTTTTCCTGATGGTGACTCCTTACCAGGACTCCCTGGAGGAATAAGCCCCGAAAATTTCCTCCTCTGGGATAGCCCCCTTTTTCTAAAAAGCCAGAGCCCCTTTCGCTCAAAAGCAATCGACTCTATTCACTTCTCGACAACTGCTCCTCAAAACAATGGCTCCACCATTGCCTCCATCACCTTCCAGAGCCGAGTCGATAAGCTCTTCGACGTCATAGAAGGCGAACTTCTCAGCTTCGATGACCATGAAGTCAAACTACGCACCTGGTATGCAGGTGACCTGAGCCTCAAGCGCAAGATGCTCCGCTCCATCAAAGTCGCTACCGAAGCTCCCGCAATCGTAAAAAGCCCTAGAAAAATTGAAGATTGGCAAAGAATCGGAGACCGAGGAGCAGAAGCTTGGCAAGTCGATGGCAAAAACCTCGTCTCCTTAGATCGCGGCTCGATTGCCAAAGAGCTCCCAGAACTGCCCAACCAAATCAAACTAGAATTCGAACTCGAATACAACTTTTCTCCCTCCCTGAGAATCTACTTCTTTGCAGATTCCGGAGAAGATTGGATGCCTCAAACTGGTTATTCAATTTCCATTCAAAGAGGACCCGTTCAATTCCTCAAGAAAGTAAACAATTTAAGCACCCCTCTTCAAATGAAAGCCATTGGTAGGCGTCCTAGCTTTCGAGAAGAAAAACCAACCAAAATTGACATTTACATCGATCGCGCCAAAGGTGAATTCACCCTCTATCTCGACGGAGAACCAATTACCTCTGCCACCGACCCCGATCCCCTTCTCGATACAAATTGGTGGCACTTATCCTCCATCCAAAACCGCAACCATATCATCTCTGAATTCGCCATTCGATCTTGGAACGGTAAACTCCCTCAACCCAAAGGTTACTTAGATTTCCGACAAGACCTCCCCATCCTAGGCGAACAAATTGAACTTCATAATGGCGACACCATCATTGGAAAAGCCACCGCCATCAAAAAAGGAAAATTACATATCGAAACCGAATTTGTCCCCATTTCCGTCCCCATCTCTCGACTCCGTTCCTTCCAAATCACCAGCCAAGAAGAACGCGAAGAACCCAAAGCTTACCCTCGAGACATCCGTGCACACTTTCATCACGGAGGTCACGTCACACTTCGACTTTCCGATATCTCCAACACCAACATCACCGGATATTCACAAGTCTTCGGTATGGCCACATTTGATCTACGAGCCTTCACCCACATCGACTTCAATGTCTATGATACTGAATTCAGAATTCGACGCGGCCACCCCTTTTAATTCCCCCCCTGATTTTAAAACCATCATCGGGAAAAAGTGACCACGACATACCTTTTTCTGTTCTCCAAGCATTCCTGCCTATCTAATTCCAAGCGCAGTGCCGTCCATCCCCTACAAGTACGCCATCCCCATTCTCGTTATCATTCCGATTTCAGTCTGGATCATCGGCACGCATAAATATGACTTCATGACGCCCAAGGAAATCCCAGCCAATAAACTCAGACCCGATTTCGCCTCACCCGTCAATCGTGAAATCGCAGACTCAGTCACAGCTCGTCACCCTCCTCTCTCAGAACCCGAAACTCCCCCTTTACCCAAAATCGAAATGGGGAATCTCCAAACCTCCCCCGACCTCGATGAATACCTCCTAGACTCAGAATCCGGATCGGCCGCACTCCTCCACCTCGCCACTCGACTTCTACAAGCAGGTCAAGTTCAGCGAGCCATCCTCGCCTACGAACGAATCCTCGATTCCACTCCCCACGAGAGCACCCATCGAACAGAAGCTGAAACTTCCCTCCAAAACCTCAAACCCTCTCTCCCCCTCTGGAACCCCGACCCCTCCGCCGCACTCCCTCTCACCATCAACCTCAGCACCGCCCGCGATCCCGAGTCCCTCTCCCAATCTCTCCTCACCCTAACCAAATTGATCCGAGCCGGAAGCGGAAACCTCTGCCAACCCAAATTCCAAATCAACTCCGCACCCAAACCGACCGTCGAGCTTCCTTCCCTTCCCATTGCCCTCTGGTTAACCATCCCCGGTGAAGACGCCGAAAAACCCTCCTTGGCAATCGTCTCCGTCAGCCCGCAATCCAAAGACGATCTTGAAGACGCCCTCATCCGAGCCCTCTTTCAGATGCTACAAAGCCGTATCCAAACCATCGGCAACCTCACCACCCCCATTTTTCCAAACAACAACCCCTCCCCCCAAAACGCCTTGCTCAACCGCATCACACGCCTTGCTTGGAAACAAGTGCTACAAACCCCCTTCCAATCTCTCGAAAAAGGCCCTCTTGCCGAAAACGGCGAAAAAA
>CAZUEC010000116.1:3954-6564 GCA_964618865.1 uncultured Roseibacillus sp.
CGCAGAACCCGCAGAACCTTCTTCTCCCTCACCCGAAGAAGAAAGAATCGAAAATCCCGACTCTTAAGCCATTTTTCCCAAAGACAGAGCGCCTTTACCACGTTATCTTGAATGCCAATGACAGCCCATTCCACGATAGCAGCCCTCTTTCTGACCTTCACTGTCGTCAACGCGGATGAAAAAACAACCAACTCTGCAATCAAGACCCTAGGCCAAGGTAAGTATTCCTTAGGACTCGTCGAATTCGATGAAAACTCTCGGCGCATCAGCTTCCCTGCCGAAATCAATCAAGTCGAAGGCATTCTCGAATTTGCCATCGTTCATGAAAATGGAAAAATTCATGAATCCCTCCTCTCCACTAAAGCCTCCCCCCTCCACCTCAATATCGCACTCAAACTTCTTCACTATCAAGAGTCTCCCGAACTCTTTCCCATCCTAGATCAAGATTTTAACAACACCGGAAAATACCCTGAAGTTCCAGAGAAACAAAAAACAGCCTCCCGCCTACAAATTCTCATCTCTTGGGAAAAAGACGGAAAAAAGAAAGAAGTCACCCTCAACGATCTCATCTATCACACCTTCAGCGAGCGCCCCATGAAACCGGCTCCCTGGATTTATCAGGGCTCATACATCCATGAGAATACCTTCAAAGCAGAAACCTCCGGAGATCTAGCCGCCATCTTCATCACCCGTTCTTCCTTGATCAACTATGCAGGGGAAGACAATCACCTTGATGAACCTTGGGCTCCGAACCCAAAAACCATCCCCCCCATCGGAACCTCCATCACTATTACTTTCGCACCCCTTTTAGAAAAAAAATAACTTCCGACCTAACAAATCAAAAAATGAAAGTCCTCGTCATCACTCTTCTCGCCTCGTCAGCACCGTCCTCGCACAAGAGGTTTCTGAATCCAAAGAAATCACTAACCCTTACCTCTCCCTCAAACTAGAATCCGAACGAGCCATCGGCACCGGCATCGCCTACCTCAAACAACAACAACAACCAGAAGGCCATTGGGGAGACCCCAAGACTCCAGCGATCACCGCGCTAGCACTCACCGCCATCCTCCGTGATCCCAACTTCAACCACGAAGCAGAACCCCCCGCCTGGATCATCAAAGGCTTCGATTTCCTTCGTGCCAACCAGAAATCTGACGGCGGCATTTATGGCAAAGGAATGGCTACCTACAACACCTCCACCTCCATCATGGCCCTCCTCGCTTTGAACAAAAAAGACGACCACCCTCTTCTCCTCAAAGCGAGAGCCTTCTTAATCAATCAACAAACCGACTGGGGAAACAAAGGAGAAAGCGATGACCAATTCGATGGCGGTATTGGCTATGGCGGCACCTACGCCCACTCCGACATGTCCAACACCTACCTTTCCCTCGAAGCCCTCTACCACACCAAACAACTCGCCACTGATTCCGGTCAAGGAAAACAACCTAAACTCAACTGGGAGGCGGCCCTCACCTTCATCTCACGTTGCCAAAACCTCACCGAAACCAACGATCAACCCTTCGCCTCCGACGACCCCGATAACAAAGGCGGCTTCGTCTACTTCCCAAATGATAGTAAAGCAGGCCAACAAGAACTAGCCGACGGCACCACCGCCCTTCGCTCCTATGGCTCCATGTCCTATGCCGGACTGCTCTCACTCATCTATGCCGATCTCGACAAAGACGATCCCCGCATTGTCGCCGTCATCGACTGGCTCGGAAAAAACTACACCTTAGACGAAAACCCAGGCCTCGGTGAACAAGGCCTCTATTACTATTACCAAACCATCACCAAAGCATTCGCCGCAGCTGGAATCGACAAACTCAAACTACCCAATGGCAAAGAAGCTGACTGGCGCCTAGATCTCTCCCGTAAATTACTTTCCTCCCAACGAGAAAACGGCTCATGGGTCAACGCCAACTCTCGCTGGTGGGAAAACGATCCCGTTCTCGTCAGCGCTTACACCATTCTCTCTCTCGCGCAACTCCATGCCGTTATGTAACCAGTTGAAGGTTTCCATTTCAATCCACTCCCCCTACTATCCTTGGGTGTTGAATTATGGATAACAACCTCTACGCACCACCAGAAACCCCCATCATAACATCCAACGCCAGCATGTGGCGCTACGACGGAAAACATCTTTGGATAAAAGATGGCGCCATCCTCCCCGAACGCTGCATCGTAACCAATAAGAGCAAAACAGAAAATTCTAACCTCAGGATCATGGAAAAACGACTCACCTGGTCGAGTCCCTATTTTGCTTTTCTCATCCTCATCAATATCTTCCTCTACCTCATTGTCGCTCTCTGCGTTCAGAAAAAAGGCAAAATCACTATTCACATTGATCAGAGCTTTTTGAAAAAAAGAAACAGGCGTTGTTGCGCCGCCCTTTTCGGAATCATACTCTCATGTGCACTCCTGATCGGAGGAGCAGTCTACAATGACCAGTATGTCCACAATGAACTCATTGGAGCCATCCTCGTGATCACTGGCTTCCTGACTCTTCTCACCTCTGTTTATCTTATCATTAGCTTTAGCTCCCTCATCAGAGCCACAAAACATACCGAAGGCTGGTTCCGCCTCTCTGGAGTCAAGCAACCCTTCCTAGAC
>CAZUEC010000117.1:0-6543 GCA_964618865.1 uncultured Roseibacillus sp.
GGTCCACTGTCATATCGCAGAACAACAACCAAGATTACGCAACTGTGCTAACAACTACGCATACGAGCGGAAAACAAGAGTCTCTATGAGCTCCTGAGCAAAGCGACCATCACTCCCTGAATCACTAACTCACGCGCAGGGATCAGATCAGGATACAATTCATTCTCAGCTTGTAAAAAAGGCTTTCCACGGTTCACCACATAACGCTTGAGGGTCGTTTCTCCATCAATCAAAGCGGCGACAACATCCCCATTACGAGGCTCGCGGAACTCTAAGACAACCGTATCTCCATCACAGATATGAGCATCGATCATCGATTCTCCTCTCACTTTTAAAGCAAAAGTCTTGGCATTTCCACGCAAACCTAAAGAGCTAATATCAATCGAAAGACAGCTCTCCTGATCCTGCACTTGGTCTTCTGCCATTCCTGCAGCAATAGAACCATAAACCGGAATATCGATGATTTCCTCCCGATCCATTTCATCAGGAAACATCACTGCTCGCGCTTTTCCTGGAAGCCGAATCACTGCTTCCTTACGCTCAAGCGCCCGCAAATGACTCATTGCAGCCGTTTGACTAGCAAAGCCAAAATGCGCTTGGATTTCACGAGTAGAAGGTATCAACCCCGTTTTTCGATGCTCTGCTTTGAGAAAATCGAGAACAGCTTGTTGTTTTTCGGTTAATGCTAAGGCCATAATTTGAACAACGTTCGAAAGAACAATATCTTATTTCTCTTTCGATACAAGCTGTTTTTTGACTTTTTGAACAGTATTCGCCCTCTGAAACCATTTTCCAGATGACCTTGCCCAAATGGCTGAGGAGCAACACTGTGATTGGCAAATTTCAATCCCTCTTCTTTTTGAACGCAACTCTGTCGCCATTTCTCCGGGAAGATCAACGAACAACATTTCGGCAAGGTCATTTGCAAAAGAGCCTAACCACCACAACGCTCACGATCATAGGCCGCAATGATTCGAGAAACAACTTCATGACGAACCACGTCTTCAGCTTGCAGGTTCACCAAAGCGATCCCCTCCACATTCTTTAAAGCGCGTTCCGCTTCGGCCAAACCTGAGAGCTGCCCAGCCTTAAGATCAATCTGACTACTGTCTCCAGTGACCACACATCGAGATCCTTCTCCAAGACGAGTCAAAAACATAAACATCTGCTCCGGAGTGGTATTTTGTGCCTCATCAAGAATAACGAAACTTCGAGCCAAAGTCCGCCCTCTCATATAGGCGAGAGGAGCAATTTCAATCGTTCCATCTTCCAAGTATTTCTGTCCTTCCTCTGCTCCCAGCATATCATGGAGCGCATCGTAAAGCGGGCGCAAATAAGGGGCTACCTTTTCCCGAAGATCACCCGGCAAGAACCCCAAAGCTTCTCCAGCCTCCACCGCAGGCCGAGTCAGAACAACTCGATGCACTAACTTTTCCTTCAATAAGGAAAGCGCCATTGCCATCGCAAGGTAGGTTTTTCCAGTTCCAGCAGGCCCTAAACCAAAAGTAATATCATGAGTCTGCATCGCCGAAATATAATCTGCTTGCCTCGGCGATTTGGGAACCACTGCACGTCCCCCACGAGCACCCAACAATTTAATCTGCACCATCTTACTAACGCTTTGATTCGACTCCCTCGCCACCAAGTCTACTGCCAATTTAAAATCTCGAACAGTCAACAAAGCTCCCCCACGGCGAGCCTCTTCCAAATCATGAAAAACCCGCCGCGCTTTCTCTAAAACCTCAGCCTCTCCCTCCATCAAAACCCATCCGTCTCTCGTAACGATTTTATCGAGTGACAAAGCATCTTCCAAATACGTGAGAGAGCCTTGATCTCCCCCCAACAAAGAATGAAGAAAAACTCCGGATTCAAATTCCAGTTTAAGAGGTTCGCCCATGACCTGAAGGAGCCATTGCCTCCTCACTTCTTTCAATCATAAAAACTCTTCCCCATGCTAATAAAGGCCCCTCAAAAGGGACTCAATAGCAGGCCAGAACATTTCAAATTCTTGAAAGCGACAATCAACCCGACTTACTCTTCCCAGAAAAAGAAGCTTATTGCATTTATAATCAGTGATTTAAATTAATTACCTTTGCCTTAAAAATTAAGCACCCCACAAAATACATCAATGTCCAAAAGCTTTTCCTTTTTTCAGACGTCAACTCATGATTACATACTGCCGTTCGTGAGATTACAGCCTTGGATGTTTCTTTTTTCCATTTCTTTTAGCCAAGTGCTATCAGCAGTAGAAAGCACCACTTCGACTACCGAAACGGTTTCTACCGTACCTGAATCATCTGTCGCAATCTTACTGGGTGGCCTCCTATGGTTTTTCCTTCTACGCAGGCGTTCCTAACCAGCGCGCATGCCCCTCCCGCTTTTGCCAAACTCTCGCCCTCCTGGCTTCATCTTCTCGACCAAGTTCGCAGCAAGCAACAGAGCTCCTTCGGAGAATGCCACTTTAGAAAACCGCTCCTTAATCCCCTCAACAAGACGCGCTCTCCAATCGAGAACGGATCTCCGTAGGAATCACGGCTCCCGCTTTTCCTCCTAAAACAAAAACCGTTACCAAGGAACCCTCCGCCGCTACTGCTGATTGTGAATCTTGGATTTCAAAAGACCAAGTGAGCGAACTTTTACCGATTCTCATAAGAGTCAAGTTCACCACAACCTCATCTCCAAAGTGTAATGGAGCACGATAGTCGCACTGCACATTCACTCTCGGCCAACCACTCTCCGGAGAACAAATCGGAATTTTCCTCTCTTTCAAAAACTGGTGCTCAGCATCCTCGACCCATTTCAAGATTTCTGTGAAATGAACTCGCCCCGAAGCGTCAGTCTCCGAAAATGCAACGCAACGAGTGACCGAAAATTCCATTATTCAAAACGCTTCACCACCAAAGTGGCATTGTGACCACCAAACCCAAATCCATTACTCATCGCAGCTGAGACATCCACTTCCCGGCTTTCATTCGGAATATAATCCAAATCGCACTCAGGATCCTGTTCCTCCAAATTAATAGTTGGAGGGACAATCCCTTCTTTGACTGCCATCACACAAGCTGCCAGTTCGACTGCTCCCGCAGCTCCTAACAAATGGCCCGTCATCGACTTCGTCGAACTCACCATAAGATCGCTCTTAGCATGATCACCAAAGGCAATTTTCATCGCCTTAGTTTCTGCAATATCTCCAAGAGGAGTCGAAGTGCCATGCGCATTCAAATAAGTAATTTCCTCTGGATTGAGACTCGCATGTTTCAATGCCATTGACATTGCGCGTGCCGGTCCAGTCCCATCTGGCGAAGGAGCACTCAAGTGATAAGCATCGGCACTCACTCCATAGCCCGCTAACTCTGCATAAATCACAGCTCCACGCGCTTTGGCATGCTCCAGCTCTTCGATGATAACCACTCCCGCACCCTCACCCATCACAAACCCATCACGACCAACATCAAAGGGTCGGCTCGCACGGGTCGGTTCATCATTGCGTGTACTCAGCGCTCGCATATTTCCAAAACCAGCCAAACCCATAGGGGTAAAGCTCGCCTCAGAACCTCCAGCGACAAACATATCCGCATCTCCAAATTTAATCATCCTCCAAGCCTCCCCGACCGAATTATTAGCTGTCGCACAAGCCGTCACGATAGACATGTTAGGACCGCCGAAACCATACTCCATCGAGATAAGTCCACTCCCGATGTTAGAAATCATCATCGGAATCGTAAATGGAGAAACTTTAGCTGGCCCTCGTTCCATACAAGTGTAGTGATTTTTTTCAAGGGTCGCCAAGCCACCAATACCACTACCAACCATCACTCCGACTCGAGTGAGGTCTAACTTATCAACTTCCACCCCTGAATCAGCGATCGCCATTTTAGCCGCTCCCATCGCCAACGCAGCATAACGGTCAACTCGACGACCCTCCTTAGGGCTATTAAAATAAGGTAAAGGATCATAGCCGCGAACTTCACCTCCAATTTGGCAGGCGAAATCCGAGGCATCCATCCCCTCAATGGGCGCAATCCCACTTTTACCAGTTTTGAGGCCTTCCCAGCTGGAAGCCCAATCATTGCCCATCGGAGTCACCCCCCCGATTCCTGTAATTACCACTCGTCGCTCGGTCATCTTAATAACTTCACCAAACCCTAAAGCGAGGAGAGGCCTTAGCAAGTCTCATCCGAGTTTCCGAGAACGACCACGCGTGGTGACCCCACCACAAACCTGACAAATTCCGAACTTCACTCGACCTTCTTTACTTTCTTCCAAAAGCCCACATTGGACACAATGCCGTCGCTGCTTTCGCAGTGTTTGCCTCGCGAGCACAACCTTGATTCCCCTCGCCGCCACCAACAAAACCCCCAATCCCAAAGCAACTAATAAGCCCCACTCAATCACCTCTTCCAAACTGACCGATTGAGAAAAATTCATGGCATTTGTTGCTCAAATTTCAACGCAACGAGAATCGTCACCGCCTGAAAATCAGTCTTCTTCTCATTGAGAGCGAATTGCAATTCCTGTCTCATTTTCCGCTCCAAATCCTCGTCAACGTTACTGACCGCTGAAGCAAAAACCAACCTTCCACGCACATCAAACACAAGCGACCAAAGCGAAGTTTTTTCCGTCGGAAGAGGATGGCTCCAAGGAATCGAGTTCTCTGTCAACTCCCCCTCAAAAGCCCCCACCCCTTCGATTTGGAGCACCCAATTCGAAGACTCTTTAGGAGACCACTGAGGCCCCCCCTTTTCTAAGGGCGCCACAAGAGCTGGTAAGACTAGTCCACGCGTAATCTTCTCAGGCCAGTGAAAGTCCGGCACCAATTCTGGAGCTGGAAATAAATTCACCTTCTGCACCTCTTCCGCTTCTAACCCCAACTGCTTGAGCAAGTCTCCCACAAGTGGGGCCTCGCCCACAGATTCTTTAACCCCCAAAGAAGGAAGCCTCTGCACAGCCGCTAACTCTTGTAGACTGAAATGACTGTCCCCGTTCATCAAAAGGAGTTGAGCCTTTCCAACTCGAGGCCGATCTGAAACGAGCGAACTTTCTACCGTAATCTTCAATAATGAAACAAAACCTCCAAAAATCAACACTGCCAAAATGAGCGCAAACCAAAAACGAACAAGCGACTGATCCCCACGAAGCCAAGCAAAAGTCAAACCCTCAACTTGAGAAGCACGAGTAGTTAACGACTTCGTCTTCATGGCAAAGGAGTCACGGGCATCGGCTCGGCCCACCAGCCACAATCCAAACCTTCACTTAAAATTATCTCGGTTAACCTTCTTTCCCAAGTAGCAGGAAGCCGTCGATCTGCTCGCAAAATAACCATTCGCAAACCCTCCTCATCACGTTTTCGACGAAGAGTCTCAACCAAATCCTCCTCACCAATCGGCCTTGACCCAATATAGAAAGAAGGATCAACAGCCCCCTTCACCGTCAAGATCACACGCTCATTAGGAGCAGCAAATCGAGTCTCACTCCGAGCCAACTCCACCGCCACACCCGGCAGATGAAGTAAAGCAGCAGAAGCAAAGCCAAGCCACATCAGCAGAGTTAAAATATCTAACGCTGCAAAGGCATGCATCGGGACAGCCTTTTCATCAAGTGTGAGGGAAACGTTCACAACGGATCGTCAAGATTTCTGATTCGTTCGGCGTGCGACCTTCTCCACCATCTGCTCTCGCATCAAAACAACATCTACTTGGTCACGAGCATCCATAATGAGATTAACCATCTCAATACCCGTTCGCTCCAAGTCGCCGAGTAGATGTCTCGCCTTACCTAGTAACACCAAATAAAAACCATACACCCCCGTTGCAATAGAAAGTCCCACAACCGTAGTCACCAAACTCTCAAACATCCCCCTCGCTAGAGTAGCTTGCGCAACCGTGCCTCCCACCTCCGTTACATTTCCAAAAACATCCAGTAATCCCAAAGCCGTCCCCAATAGCCCCGTCAAAGGAGCCATCATCGCAATCGCCAACAAACCTCGAAGATTACGCTCAATTCTGGGAACCTCTATTTTAACCGACTCCTCCGCAACTTCACAAAGATTGGTTCTCGGTAAAGCATGCCGTATCAAAGTCGAATGCGCGACTCGAGCAGCCGGACCTCTCTCTCGTCCAGCTTCATAAATCGCCTCCGAAAACCCCTGTTTGCTAATGTGCACCTGCAAGCCTTTCAGCAAATCTGGCACCTTCGTCTTTACGGTCTGAAAAAACAGCAGCCGTTCCAAAATCAACACCAACCCAACAAACGCCAACACCATCTGAACCCAAAGGATGGGCCCTCCAGCGCGCAACAACTCACTCACCTAGAAACCCTAAGTAGATTTTCTCAAAAGAGCGAGCACCTTCCGAGTCAAGAGACTCAACAACTCATCAGAAAATCCTGTGACAATCTTCCCCGACATCCCGACTCAAAATTCCTTCAAACGAGACGATTTGTCCCAATCTAAAACAATTCCCATCCATCTCAAAATTAACGTAATCCACTCATAATAAATTATTTAAATAAAAATCAAAGAGAATGGCTCATCCCCTGCAATAC
>CAZUEC010000118.1:0-6495 GCA_964618865.1 uncultured Roseibacillus sp.
ATACCCGAACGACTCAACCGAATCGCAACTTACAAACCTCCTTCGTGACGACGACACACCTAAATCCGACCCCCGTCGATTAGAAGGCAAATGGAAACTCGATTCCAGTCGTCTCTCAGAAAAGCGAAGCCAAAGCCTCGCAGTCAAACGCACTGCCAACCACTACCTTCAACAACTCATGGAGCAAGGACTCGAGAACGAAGAGCTACTCTACCACAATGCCTTTCGCAGCACCTTCCGGCTTCAACGTCCCAACAATGACGCTCAAGTGCAACGTGGTGAAAACGTTTGGGGCTACACCAGAAACCTCAGCCGCACCTCCTCTGGACACATTCCCCTGATCTTCGATTGCCCAGTAAAAACTGGAGAAAGCCCCACCTTCTCAAAAAGAACTTGGAATAAAAAAATTCTCGTAGCCAGAATGGACGGCTCCACCAAAAGCATTCCTATCGGAGGAAGTGACCGCATGAGCGGCCCAGTTCGCGCCACCATTCGAGGCCGCAATATCAACCTCTTCTCCCAAGAAGCTCTTGAAGAAGGAACACTGATTCCCGCCGACCTCGAACACCTAGATCGCAACTGATCCTTTCCCAGAACATCTCAAAGCCCGCTTCCCATGCTCCTAATAAAGAAGCGGGCTTTCTTACCTTCAACTTGAAAGAATGAACATCACCTCATCGTCACCCTATTGATCTTTTTATCGATGAATCCTACCACCCTTACTCGTGGTCAATCCGCTGATCTAGTCCCACTCTTTCGCTCGGAGCAGCTCAAATCGTCTACCTCGCAAGCAATTCTAACCATTATTCTCGGAGCCGGCTGTTACGGCTTTACGGTAGGACTTTGGCGAGGATTCGATCTAGCTCTCTATGTCGCTTTCAAAACTCCTCTTCTTCTTTTCTTCACCCTTCTTCTAACAGGACTTCTTAATGGAATTCTTGGCCTTCTTTTAGGAACCAACATTGGTTTTCGCCAATCCATTCTGTGCCAACTTCTTGCTTTCTCACTGGCTTCCATCGTTCTCGCAGCCCTCGCTCCCATAACCTTCTTTCTCGCTTTGGAGGCACCAGCAGTCGACTCCCCGCAAGCCGCCACTTCCCACAGCTTCTACCTTCTCACTCACACTGCCATCATCGGTCTGGGTGGTTTTCTCGCCGTTACCCGCCTATTCGGGCTCATTTGCTCTCTCACCCCTAATCTCAGAGCAGCAAAAATCACACTCCTATCTTGGCTAGCCTCCAACGCCTTTGTCGGTTCTCAGCTTTCCTACCTCCTACGTCCCTTCTTCGGTTCTCCCAATCTTGAAATCGAATTTCTCCGCCAAAACCCCTTCAATGGAACATTCTATCAAGCAGTTTGGAATGCACTCAACCGTCTCTGCAGCCCCCAGATCGCCTTTCTTCTCCTTCTCTTAGCAGCCTTCTTAATAACTAAAACTCTCTCCTCTATTCTCAAACAAAATTCCTAAGCCAACAACACAATGAATACATCAAATCCACCCGAAATACCATCATCACCAGCAAACCCTGAAAACAATCATCTCGAAGTCACTGACATCGCTTCCGCAATCGAATCACTCCTTCGCAACCCACTTCAACTTCTCAAAGCTCTCCGCACGCAAAAAAATCTCATCCTTCCCCTTGTTTTTTTAACCATCTTAAGTGCCAGCATTCTCGGCCTTGTCCTCGGAAGCTTTTCTGCCGGCGCTCAATTATGGGCAGCTCCACTTAAAGTAGGAGGCGGACTGATCCTATCTGCTCTCATCTGCTTTCCCAGCCTATACGTCTTTTCCTGCCTCGCCAACTCTCCCCTCCGACTAGGCGGAATCGCCGCCTCTTACCTCTGTTTTTTAGCCCTGCTAGGATTACTCCTCATTGCCTTTGCCCCCATTCTCTGGATTTTCACCCAATCCTCGAACTCCCTCCCATTCGTAGGCATTTTATCCCTCATCGTATGGCTTCTTTCCTTTCTCTTAGCTGGAAGCCTTCTTCGAAAAATCAATCCTACCAGTAAAACCTCTTGGCAAATACAACTCTGGCTTCTCATTTTTCTCACCGTAACACTACAAATGTCGACCGCTCTCCGCCCCATCATCGGCACCGCCCCCACCCACCTTCCTCAAGAGAAGAAGTTTTTCTTAGCACACTGGATCGAATCCACCGAAGAAAACGACCAAACGAATTCAGTTCTCAACCGTTCTTCAAAAAAAACTAAAGACACTTCCCAACCTAACCACACCCCTACTCTCGAAAAAAATTAAATTTCTAACTAAAGTAAGTATCCTCGTGCGCATACGGAGGAGCACAACAACAGAGGAACCGCGTCTCCTCAACACCCGAAATTTGATGCCAAGCTCCTGCCGGAATAAGAACCGCATCTCCCGCTACCATCACTTCCGTCACCCCCTCAACTTCCATCTTCGCTTTCCCACTCAACACAAAGTAGAACTCCTCGCTCATCTTATGATAATGTCGCTCGGTAGCACCACCAGCTAGAACTACCGCTTCCGCTAGGCTTTGCTTCTCCACAGGCGCATTCGATAAATCCAAAATACTGCGTATCGTTGAACCATCCTTAGTCGTGAAAGACTCTTGCTCTTCTAACTTCCGAATCGTCATCACTTTTATTCAAACTCAAATTCCCCGAGAAGCAAGAACCCCTCCTCGTTTTAAAGAGCAAATCAAGTCACCTCACTCACCGTTCCACCTGACTCAATACCCTCCCCAATTCTCTTCCCTTCCAATTGTGAAAAAAGCGGACTCTCCGGTGTCAAAGTCGTAAACTGACGTTCCTCACCTTCAACCTCAACCCCCCCTCCAGCAGGCAAAAGAAAATACCAAAACCATTCTCCTTCTCGCTCCAACTCCACCATCGCACCAAGAGCAATCGCATCCGTAATCGCAAAGACAGTCACCTCGAACCTCTCAAGCTGTGCGAGTGTCTCCGTCAAAGCCTCCGCCTGCTTAGCCTGTCCTGCTGCCAAATAAGACATCTCCAAACTTCGAGTATCATATTTTCCCTCAGCCTTACTACCAGGATCAGTAGCCGCCGCACTGGAATCATCTAGCGCTTTAGTCAACATCGAAAGCTCACAGCGCAAAACCGCAATCACCTTCTCTAACCATTCTTTTTTTAAATCTAACACTCTATTTTTCTAACAATTCATAGAATCCACAGAATAGCTTGGAATTTTCGGGAGGCAAATTGGGAACAGCCTCATCATTGCTCAAGTAATGCCTCAACAATACGAACAACTCATCCTTCTCCCGACAACGTTTCATCCGAAATTCAAGCTCCTCATCCAAACCCGCCAAAATATAGTGCAGATAGCGTTTCATCTTTTGGACATGCTTTTTTTCTTCAAAACCTTGCTTCAACTCCACCCGAGCAATCGCGGTTTCTTCCCAAAGAACCTCAAAGTAACGCAACAAATCAGATCGTAAGATTATTTTCACCGATTGCCCTTCCCAGAAAGACTTCAACTGTGAAAAAATCCAAGGATTGCGAATCGCCCCTCGCCCAATCATCAGGCCTGCTGCTCCCGATTTCTTCAAATAAGCATCCCCCGTAGTCACATCGACTACATTTCCGTTGGCCACCACCGGACAATTCAACTTTGACACAGCAGCACGCACCGTCTCCACATGAACCGGAGTTTGATAGCGCTCTCGCACAGTTCGTCCATGCACACTTAACATATCGATCTCATGCTGACCAAATACCTCCAGTAACTCCTCAAATTCCTCTTCACTCTCAAAACCCACCCTCGTCTTCACTGTAAACCAACGATCTCCACACTCTTCTCGTAAAGTCCCCAACAACCGATCGATATGCTCCAAATCTCTCAGCAACCCTCCCCCAGCCTGTTTCGAACAAACCACTGGCGCAGGGCAACCCAAATTAATATCTACCCCAGCGACTTCTGAGTATTCTAACAACTGCCGAGCGGTACGCTTCATCTCCTCGACATCTCGTCCTATCATTTGGGCAATCACCGGTTTCCCAGTAGGATTAAGCAGAATACTAGCTAAAATATCCTTCTCCAAAGTAGAATGAATATGCACCCGAAAATATTCGGTAATACTCAGATCTGCTCCCTCACCACATTGCATTAAAGTCCGCCAAAACGGCAAATCCGTCACCTCCTGCATTGGAGCAAGCACGGTAAAAGGTTGTGACAAGTTCACCATCGAACCAGAAGTCTCCTGCTAACACTCACCACTTGTCAATCCCAGCCAGCCAGAAATCCCATTCTGCTCAATCCTTCAAATGCCGACTCAAAAAACCACTCACCTGAGAACGAAGCCCTCGACGAAAAAACTCAGCACCCCCATGACCACTTTCCGCAAGAACCTCCATCTCTAATTCCCCCCCACACTCCCGATACCTTTCCGAAATACGATACGCTTGATCAACTTTTACCTGAGTATCCTTAGCTCCATGGATGACAAAAAGCGGTGGAGAACCCTGTTTCACATGAAAAGCCGGGCTCGCTAACTTTGCCAACTTCTCATCCTCGCTCACCGCCTTTCCCAACAGCTTATGCACCACCGAACCCGTAGGCTCAGTCGCCCCTGGCTGAGTCTGAGAACGTAAGATAAAATCACTTGCTCCAAAATAATTGACCATCACATCCACATGGGAACTCTCTTTTTGAAAATCACCTACCTCACCCTCAAGCTCATCACCTACTAAACCAGCCATCATAGCCAAATGCCCTCCCGAAGAAACTCCCACCGCACCAATACGCTCGGCGTCGAAACCTAACTCAGAAGCATGCGCACGTAACCACCGAATAGCCGCTTTCACATCATAAACCTGAGCCGGAAATGTTGCTTCTCCCGAAAGACGGTATTGCACGCTTGCCACCGCAAAACCATATCCCGTAAGCCAACTCACTCCACTCTCCTTATAACTTCCCGCACTCCATCCTCCCCCATGAAGATAAATGAGAAGAGGACAGTTTTCTTTCCAAAATGGTCGGTACAAATTCAGACAAAGCTCCTTTCCGTCCACTTCCGCATAAGTCAAATCCCGATGAGTAGGACCCACCACCCAACTACGAGACATTTCTAGAGTACCAACTACAGTCTGTAACAAATCTCCAAACACCACTGTCATTTTGCCTTCAAGAAGACCTCCCGTCCACTCGAGAAAACCTCTCTCCCCGTCAGCCCTTCTCTCAGACACAAGTGAGAAGAAAACTTCCCCTTCTTTCTCTCAAATGATAACCCCCAATCTCTAAAATCGTGGAATCGCCGACCTCTAAACCAATGGAGCCCAAGCTCCACCCTCTTGCAAAATATCGCATCCCCATCTCCATCATCGTAGGCCTAACTTACGGCCTCCTCACTCGATTGAGCTGGGGCTACAAACCTCTTCAAGAAACCCTCGGAACTCCAGTAAGCGCTAGCTATTTGTTCCTCACTCCCCTTGTCCTTGGCATCATCGTCGCACTTATTGGAATGACTTTTTCGCCCTCAAGAAAAATCATCGTATGGGGATTCTTAATGCCTTTACTTGCCATTACTTTCGGTTCAATTGCCGCGCTCTATACCGGACTCGAAGCCGCATTTTGTATCATTGTAGCCTTCCCAATCCTCGCTGGCATGGCAATTTTCGGAGGCCTCGTCACAACTGTAATGATGCGAGGACTAGGAGCACGTCGAACTTATTACTACACTCCATTTTTCATCTTTCTCCCCTATCTCGTAGCGCCCTTAGAACAACAACTACAGCTTCCTCAGAAAAAAATTTCAATCACTAACACCATCGAAGTAGCTGCTTCTCCTGTTACCATTTGGGAACAAATCGCAAGTGTCCCTGAAATCCACTCTTCAGAAATTAGAAACTCGTGGATTTATCGACTAGGATTTCCTCGACCTCGTGCTGCCACCCTCGATTACGAAGGAATCGGAGGCAAACGAATCGCCACCTTCGAACGCGAAGTTAGCTTCTTCGAAGTCATCGACATTTGGTCTCCACCCGAAACTCTCTCCTTCAGCATTGAAGCCGATCCCGCTTTCATCCCTGCAAATGCCTTCGACGAACACATTATCGTCGGAGGACGATTCTATGACGTCCTCGAAGGCACCTATCAAATCGAGATTCTTTCTCCCAATCATTGTCGCTTACACCTCACAAGCACTCATCGTCTCGGCTCTCACTTCAATAGCTATGCCAGCTGGTGGAGCCGCGTCATCATGAAAGAAATTCAAACCACTATTCTCGAAGTCATCGCCAACCGTTCTGAAGCTCAAACCTCTTCCATTCCTAATCTTGAAGCATCTCCAACACCTCACTCTCACTAATCCCCGCTTCTCCCACCTCACCATCAACTAAAGATTCAATTAAAGTTCTCTTCTTTTCCTGTAGAGTCAGAATCTTTTCCTCCACTGTCCCCCGCGCTATCAACTTGTAGCTAGTCACCACTCGCTCTTGACCAATTCGATAAGCACGATCAGTCGCCTGCGCTTCCACTGCAGGATTCCACCA
>CAZUEC010000119.1:0-6486 GCA_964618865.1 uncultured Roseibacillus sp.
CTTTCATGGTTTTTCCTCGTTCGCTGGAGTTGCTGAGGAAGCCGCCTTCTACAATAATAGCAGGATGACGACATTTACGTAGCACATAGTAGCGAGCGTGTTTTACACTACGGTCAGCAGCGTGGACATTGCGATGCATGCCGTAATGGCAGGCTTGAGCAAGGGCTTTACTTTTGTTGGAATGATAAAAGGTCTCGAGGCCTTGAACGTTCCGTTTCCAAGTGGAATTGTAGTGGATGCTGATAAAAATAGCGTCTTTGTACCGATTGGCGATTGCGGCTCTACGGGAAAGGGGAACGAAGCTATCGTTCTGACGAATCATGATGGTGCTGTATCCTTTACGCTTGAGGTAATATTCAAGGCGCAAGGCAGTATCGAGAGCGAGATGCTTTTCGTAGACTTTTCCGTAGTGGCCTCCGACATCGCGACCACCATGGCCAGCGTCTATGATAACGGTCTTGGCGCTGACGAGGCTGAGAAGCCCACTGATGAGAAAGAGAGCGAGGATACGGACTATGGTATTCATGAATGAGTTCGACTAGAACGAGGTGGTTTATTTGAACAAGAGGGATGGGCGTTCGGAAATTTTTCTGAGTTTGTCTCTTTGTGCTTTGAGGGCTTTGGGGTCGAAGACGGTGCCTCCTGCGACTTTAACTTCTCCATCGGCGAAGGCGATGAGTCGAGGGTCACCAGAGCGTCCTCGTTTATAAATGGTTCGATCTGAGACTTTGCCAGTGGAATCGATGAGGACGTGGATAAAGCGGTCGGGGGCTCCTAAGTAGAGGACGTTCAAGCGTCCGCTTTTGTCCACGGTGGCTTCTGGGGCGCGATGTCGAAGCATTTCTCCTATGGGATAGGTTAAGGCGACTTGGCGTTGTTCGACGAGTTCGGCTTGGAAGTAAAGATAGGATGTTTTGCTGGGGGCGAAGGTGATGAGGCGATAATCTCGTGACTGGCCTCCTAGGCCGACACGTTGTTCGTAGATGGTTCGTCCTTTGGTGATATCGAAGGTTTTTCGCCCGGATTGGAAGGTTTCTCCGGTGGGGAGAGTGACGACGGTGTAGACGGTATATTTTCCAAATGAATGGAGGGGGAAAAGAGAGTTGAGGTCGATTTGTTTTGCGACCGAGCGTCCTACTGGAATCTTGGCCGCTTGGAAGGCAAGAGGCTTGTAGGGAGGGACGATGTTCCCTTTTTGATTGGTGACTTGAATACTCAGCCAAGGGCGTCGGTTATCTCCGTGTAAGAGAAGTTCTTTGCCGGCTCGGTTTGTGAGTCTGACGGCAAGGGGGACGGATTCGTGGACAATAAATTGACGACGGTCGATTTGGAGATCAACGTTGAGCTGGGCGTTGGCGGCTTCTTGCCCAGCTATCAGAAGAAGAAGAAAGGCAAAAAGGCGTTGGAGAAGTAACTTCAAGTGTCCTTTGAATAAAAAATTGAGCCTTGCGGCAAGATAAAGTCTTGTTCTCCAAGGTTATTGTTCCACGGGATAGACGAGTCTAAATCCGAGATCGTCACGTCGGATAGATTTCGCGGCGAGCCATTCGCGGCTGAGAGCTTCTTTACTTGGGAGTCTATGGGAGCCTCCTAGGGCGACTGGGCTGGCGGATTCGATGGGGAAGGCTGGGTTTTTAGAGACTTGGTGAGCCCATTCTGCAACATTGCCGAGTAGGCCATAAATTTTTTCTTCTGCTCCGCCAGAATAGCCCCAGTCATGATTTTCGTCTTTGGCGGCATTGATGGAGTTGCGAGCGGCCCACCATTCGGTGGCGGTGGGAAGTCGACCGCCTTTCCATTTGGCGTAGGCTCTCGCATCCCACCAGTCTACCCCCATTACGGGACATTCGAGGGACATTTGAAGGCCTTTCCAAGTTTGTTGAGAGCGGGCGATGGGAAAGTAGTCGTTCCAAAAGTCGGGTCGAACGCTTGTTTTCGCTTCTGGCACGCCTTTGGGCCAGAGTTTGGCTTGTTCTTTTTTGCTCATTTGCTGCCAAGCGAGCATGAACTCTTCATATTGGCCTATGGTGACTTCGTTGGCGTCGATGCGGAAGCTTGGTAAATCCTTAATTTCTCCGTTTGGGAGAGGGTAACGGCCGTGCGGAACAGTGATGATGAGGCCGACTTGATTGTCTGGTTTACTTGATTTGAAGAATGATAAGAGGAGGATGATGATTGCGACAAACGGGAGGGCTGCGATGAGGATCCAGTTGTTGAATCCTTGTTTTTTTAGGACAGGAGAAGGACGTGGAGGCGATGCCTCGGAGGTGGCCAGTTGTTCTTCTACTTGTTCGGCTAGGCTCTCTGCCTGTTCCCATGGAATAGGCGCTTGGGAATCAGTTCCTTCGATATATTCTAAAAGGGTTCCCATTCGGGTTGCTCCTGGTTGTCCGATCTGGAGCTGTTTGCGCAGAGTTTTTGTCAGTGCGCTTCGCGAAGCCAAATCATCGTTAGGCTCTCCTGCGTGTGCGATGTTGTGAATTCGGATCTGATTTTGGTCTGAGATCCGGATGTCATTGATGTCGAAAGGTCGGCTGGCAATCCCTCTCTTAGTGAGGGAGTGGATTGCGCCGGAGACTTGCTTGATGATGCTGCAAACTTGGAACGGGGATAGATGTTCTCCTTGTTCGGAGATGGTTGCGAGGCTGCGTTGGGGAAGGACTTCGCGAGCAAAGGCGATGAAATGTTCGGTGGGAATGGCTTCATAGACTAAACCTAGAATCCCATCCTCAACTTTGGCCTTTTCGCGAACATCTGCCAAAAACTGTTCTGGTTCAGGACCATAATAGCAGACCATTTCGATTTCTCTTTTGACGCTGATTTGCTCTCCGAGCCAAACTTGTTGATTTTCGGAGGTCTCCAGAAGAGATTCTAAAATATAGTCGCCAATTTGAAGGCCTGGCACGAGGTCTGGAATCGAATTATTCAAGTAATCGGCGGTAGTTTGATAAGCTCAAGATTAACCAGCAATCACTATTTGAGCCTTCTTGAAAAAAAGGAAGTGATCTCGAACACTTTTGAATGATGAAATTTGAGGTGATGTTTACTCAGGGGTCACTTACTGTGCCAGGAGTGTTTAGTCTGTTAGAGGAGGCAGCAATGGGTTCTCGTAGTTAAAGTCATCGGGATTCTCTGGGTAGAAGTAGATTTCTTCTCCTCTGGCTTCTACTTCTTTGGCAAGGCGTCGAGGTGAGGCGATTTTGTCAATGAGAGTATTTTCGAAATAAAGTTCAACCACTTGGCCAAAATATTTCCGTGAGCCGAACAAGTGATTAGAACCTATTTCTTGTTTTGGTATTTCGTAGACGACTCTTAGTAATTCTTCACCGTTGTCTTTCCAGTCAGTGGGGGGAGAGGCCCATTGTCGGTCTACGGTGCTAGTCGTTTTATCACGGAGGCTGGGTTTACCGTCCATTTGGTCGTATAGAAAGACTTGTACTTGCAGAGCTTGATCAATTTCGGAGGCTTCGAGATTGAGATCTGGAGCTGCTGAAACCGGAATGGTAAGAATCACGCGTTCGCCGCCTTGCCAAGAAGTGTCTTCATAGACTCGGACGCGACCAAGGGCAAATTTGGTCGCCATATCCTCGGGTTGATTGATGCCGTCTCGCAACTTAATCGCTGCCATTTCGTAGAGGTTGCCGGCTTTGACGGTGCCTAGTTGAAAAACTTCTTGGTAGTAATCTGCAGCTCGGTCGTAAAGTCCCATGGTGGCGTAAACTTCTGCAAACTGATAGAGGACATTGGCGTTTTTGGGAGCGGTTTTTGTCGCTTCTTCTAGCTTCAGGAGAGCTCTCATGGAGTCGCCTGCAATACGGAGTTTTCTAGATTCTTCCACATAGCGTTCCACAAGAGGACTAGCAATGGGTGGGACAGATAGCTTGATGTCTTGAACGGGTTCGAAATCGAAAATAGGTGGACCGTCAGGTAAAGGTGGAATTTCCTTTTCGAGATAGACTGGTTTTTCGATGACGACAGTTTCTTTTTCTGCGGGAAGAGTTTGGAAGTGGGTGACTACTTTTTCGACGATTTGCGGCTCAGAAGTCACAATGGTGACCGGTTTCTCTCGATGAAGATTGAGAGCTAAGCCTACGGCTCCGAGTTCGACAAAAGCAATAAGCCCTAAGACCCAGCAGGTGGTGTGGAAGGTGCTTAAGCGGTAGTTCGAATCAGTCATCTGGCGGTGGAAGATACGACGGATAGTAGTCTGTCGTCAATCACTTGCGAGTGGCGGGGTTCCTGAAAATAAAACGAGGAGATTTGGGAGATCAGAGGCTGACTTAGCTGGTTGTGAGGATAGGATTTTACCGTTGTGGTATAAGAAAGCGCCCGGCATTTGCAGTCCGTCGCCTGCGAGATGACCAGCTCCACAGCCTTTGAAGAGTGCGATTGCACCCCGTAGCCAAACGCGAGGTCCAAAAAGCTCGAGGAATCCTCCTTTGCCGAGGCCAAAGGCTCGATAAAGTTCACAATTGGGGTCTGCTATTCGCGGAGTGGTGCTCGACGCGGTAGTGGAGAGATATTCTTGTTCGTCTCCGTTTTGTAGCATGTGGACCACAATGAGTTGTGAATGATTTTGTTCTGCTTCGGCCTTGAGTCTCTGTAAGCTTTTGAGAAGTTGTCGAGTGAAGGTGCATCCGAAGTGTCTGAGAAAGACAAGGGTGACGGTTTGGTTCTGTGCTGCCTCAGCCAAGGTCTCTCCTGTGGAAAGTTTGTAAATTTGAGCCGCTTCTTCCGGGGTGTAGGGTTGTGCTCGGCTGATAGGTTTGCCTATTTTGGCTTGTAGGGTTTGCCATAGAATGAGACCGAAAGGAAGTAACCAGATTAAATCATTGGTAACCGTAATCCATGTTGACGCAAGAGGAAGGGATTCCGTGTAGACGGCTTTGGTAAAGCCAATCAGCCCGAATATTTTACCGATAAAGCCTACGAAGACGATTGGCCAATGTTGTAAAGGGTTGCTAGAGGCGATGAGATAGCCGATTCCAAAAACCCCGACTATCATGCCTATTGACTGCCATATTTCAGGGTATCTGGAGCGTTCCATGCCAGACCAATCAAACCAGAGTTGGGGCCAGCAAACGGCCCAGATTCCAAAGAGAATATTATAGACTCCAGCTGCTACCAAGACGATCTTCATCCAGCGTGGAAAAATACAATTGGGGGTGGTGCACTGTGGCCTCATGAACGAGAGTCGTGTTCTTTTGTAATTCCGCAAGCGGGATTTTGGATCCTGATTGATTGAGAAAAATACCAAGTGTCGAAAATGGTATTAGTTGCTTATAGTGAATCTTTTAAGAGGTTTTTTGATTTTCTAATTGGGGAGATTTGTTCTCTTCGGCAGCCGAAACGGCGGCGGGAGGGAGGGGATTCGATAAATTTCACAATTGTATCAAATGTATGTTCTGTTTGATTTTTTTGACAAGGCTTGGCGCTAGGCTCAGTTCATGCTTACGTCAGGCAAATGAGTGATCCTATTTTCCAAGGTTGTATTCCCGCGTTGATGACTCCGTGTAATGAGCGTGGTGAAATCAATTATGAGGCTCTTGTAGCTACTGCAAAAGATCTTGTAGCGAAAGGTATGAGGGCCGTGGTGTATTGTGGTTCGATGGGGGATTGGCCTTTGCTAACTGATGCACAGCGCCAAGAAGGAGTGAAGCGTTTGGTCGAGGCGGGAGTGCCGGTGGTCGTCGGGACGGGTGCTCAGAATACGAAGTTGGCGGCAGAGCATGCAGCGCATGCGAAAGAGGTGGGCGCTGATGGTCTGATGGTCATTCCTCGGGTTCTTTCGCGAGGGGCTTCTCCTGCCGCGCAAAAGGAGCACTTTCGGGCGATTCTTCAGGCTGGTGGCGATCTTCCTGCGGTGATTTATAACAGTCCTTATTATGGATTTGAGACTAAGGCGGACCTCTTTTTTGCATTACGGGATGAATTTTCGAGCTTGATTGGTTTTAAAGAATTTGGGGGAGCCGATTCTCTTAGTTACGCTGCGGAGTTCATTACTAGTGGGGATCCAGATCTGACTTTAATGGCAGGAGTGGATACTCAGGTTTATCATGGTTTCGTGAATTGCGGAGCAAAGGGAGCCATTACGGGAGTAGGAAATGCTTTGCCGGTAGAAATTTTACGCTTTGTCGCACTTTGCGAACAAGCTGCTGCAGGTAACGGACAAGCTCGTCAATGGGCGCAAGAACTTTCAGAGGCTCTTACTGTGTTATCTACTTTTGATGAGCAGCCTGACCTCGTGCTTCATTACAAAGAGCTCATGGTGTTGGAGGGGCACGAAGAGTATCGAGATCAGATTTATTCTTCCGATAGCTTAAGCGCAAGTCAGCGACAATATCTTCATACTCAATGGCAGCTTTTCCGTAACTGGTGGGGTCAGTGGGATGGGAATGGTCAATAATTCGTAGCTTGTGTGAGCGATGAGTATTGTTGAAAAAGTTCGAATTATAGATTCTCACACTGCGGGGGAGCCGACGCGAG
>CAZUEC010000120.1:0-6452 GCA_964618865.1 uncultured Roseibacillus sp.
TTGAGTTTTTTGGATTTAGTACGCTGAAACGTTTTGCTAAAAATGGGAGATTCGTAAATGGGCGTAACCAATGTTAAGAAGAATCACGGGCTTGGTCGCTTTCTCCCTGAGGTTCTGTTCCTCATATTCATTGGGGTGGTGAGTGCTCGTGTTGGATACATGATTTATCACGACGATGTCGTCGATGGTTCAACATTCTCAAATCGTTCGTTTTTTGGCCCTGCAATTGCACTTTCTCTCTTATTCGTAACTTACTTCTGTGTTCGCGCAAGATTCTTGCCAATTGGGATGCGGCTAGGAGTCTCAGTGCCGATAGCGATGGCAGGGTATGTCGTTCTTGGATATTTCATGATTTTGCTCAATATGTGGATAGACTTGTCGTGAAGCGATCAGAATAGGCAGAACAAGTCGTGTCATCTAAGTCCGACCGCGCTGGTGGGTAACTGGTTGACAATCCAAGCGAAAGTTGATTAAGTATCGGAGTGCAGGGAGGCGCTCGGCCTGGCTGCACTTGAACGTTCGCTAAAAAACAGCATGAAAAAAAACCTACTCATTAGTGGTTTGCTAGCTCACCTGATACTCTGCACCTCTTTAAATGCGGAGGTTCCACCGAAATTGGTTGCGCAAGCCCTTTCGGATCTGAGACAAGCTGCCGAATTGCAGGAAGCGGAGTGGTCCGAAAACATGAGGGAGGCTGCTGAAAAAGAGCTTACTATTTCGAAGAGTCCTCTGGGTCTTTCGCCGACTGCGTTAGCGGAATATGAGAGAGGAGAACTCTTGGTAAGTTCACTCGTTCTTCAAGAATTAGTCAAAGATATTAGGGCTCAACTTGAGGGGAGAGAGATTGCGCTCCCGCGGTTGGCTGAATACTATTTGAGCGTTTATGATCAGGCGAAACTCAACCAACAGCAGAAAATACTTTGTTACCTCAGTCTGAGGGTTGTGCAACGTAAGATTGACGAAACGATTCAAAGCTAGCATTGAAATCGACCGACTTGAACAAGTCGTGACACCCAAATCCGACCGCGCTGGAGAGTCGGAAGTTGACTGGAAGAAGGTTCGTGATAGAAGTAATGAAAGTGCGCTGAGTCGGTCAGGTTGAGTGCACTGAAACGTTGGCTAAAGATGAAGAGTTTAAGTCGCTCGCTTTAGGGGATTCGTGTTGGAAATAGCTAGGCGACCTATTTAGTCTGAGGGAACTTCGGCTTCTAGCCGATAGAAGGCTCTCGCATTTGGCGGATTCGTGTCGGTGATGGTGAAGACGTTCGCTGCGAGGTTGGAGCTATTGTCGGGCTCTTCGGTGGTCACGGAGGTGCCATCGAAGACGAAGATAGGAGTCGCGGTGCTAAAATCGTCGAGAGTTTCGGAGCGGGTCATGATCCAGTTGGTTCCGTCCGGTGCTGCGTCATCAAGAGTGAAGTTGAGAATGACGCTACCGCTGGAATCGATTTCTTGTAAGGTGAGGGCACATTCCTCCAGTTCGAAGGAGGGGCCGGTGTCGTTGGAAAGCTCGATAGCACCGATATCGACACTGGAGCCAACAATACGAGCAAAGCCTCGAGCATCAAAGGGAAGGGGTTCGGTTGTATTCCCGTCGTTATCGAGATCTGGAGTATCAAGAGGAAGTGCGGAATCCAGGCCTGTGTTTTGAGCGCGGCCTCCTGTTAGAATGAGAACGGTCTCCGCTGGGCCACCGTTATCCGCGAGGGTTCCGGTGAGGATTCCATTAATCGTGGAGGTCGCGGCGAAGATGTTAGCAGGGTCCGTTTCGATGAGGTCCTGAGAATCGCCAAGACCTGGAGTCCCAAAGAGGTTCACTCCTGAATAAGTGACTACAGAAGCAGTGGTATCAGGGTTCATGAAGTCGAGATCAGGCTGAGAGGGCGCGGTGTTGTTGGCGATGATTGTATTTGAAATGGTCAGATCATTGTCAGCGCCGTTCATCGAATCGTTGATAACGATTCCGCCTCCTGAAAGATCCGCTGAGTTCCCGACGATGGTGCAATTGCTTATGCTGGTGGAGCTGATTGCGATGTTTAGGCCACCTCCGATTCCTTCTGTGGTATTGCCGAAGATGGTGCAGTTGTTGAGGTTGGCGTTGGTGGCGAAGAGTTCTAACCCACCAGCGTAACTTCTAGAAGACAATCTGTTAGGATCATCCATTGCGGAATTTGATGAGAAGGTGGTGTTGTTTATATTGAGGGTGACGGCTAAATATGAACGATCGTATCCGTTTGTATAAATGGCACCTCCATTGAGCGCAGTGTTATTACTGATAGTGCAGTCATTGATGGTGATGTCTGTGTAGTAAGCGCCATAAGCGCCGCCAGCTAAACTCGCTATGGCTCCTCCCGAAAAAGCAGAGGTGTTGTTTAAGAGCTGGCAATTGTCGAGAGTGAGGTAACCTGAGAGGAGATAGATTGCGCCACCGGATGACTGAGTTGAATTGCCTTCAAAAGTCGAGTTGCTGATCACGAGGCTGGTTCCGTTGAAATCTATTCCCCCCCCAGTTCCAGAATTTGAGGTGTTATTAGAAATGGTGGAGCCATCGATAGTTGCTTGGCTATTCAGTGAAATTCCTCCTATGCCTAAACCCGTATTACCGGAAATCGTCGAGTTAGTGATGTTGATTACGCCATTGTTACAAGCTAGGCCTCCCGTGCCATTTGAGGAGTAATTATCTAAAATAAAACAGTTCTGAAGAGAAAGGTCCGTTCCGTTGAGACTGAGTCCTGCGGAATTACTCCCTTGATTGGCAGAGATTGTACAGTTGGTCATGGTGAGTACGCCATTCTCACAATTCAGACCAGCTCCGCTAAAGGTTGAGTTTGCGCCGGTGAAGTTACTGTTGGTGATCATGAGGTCGCTGTTCAGGCTTGCGAGTCCTCCACCCTGAATGCCTCCAGCATTATTCGAGAAGGTGCAATTGGTGAGAGTGAGTTCGGTATTCTCACAATAGAGACCTCCTCCTGTACGAGATGAGCTATTTGCGATGGTGCAATTCGTCAGGCTGAGCTGCGAGTTTGCGAGGGGTTGCATTCTGATCGCGCCTCCATTGTTTTGATCTCCGTTAGGGAAAGGAATGATGGATTCGCTATAAGCATTTGTGAGGGTGAGGTCTGAGATGGAGACGGGACCTGCAGTGATGTTGAAGATGCGAGAGTCGCCCGAGTTTGCGTCGCCAGAAGAGTCGGCATCGCCCGAGATGATAAGAAGTGACGAGCCAGGACCTGTGATGGAGAGCTCGGAGGTGATCGCAAGTTCGCCTTGGGTGAGGGTCAGGAGACCCGATAGGGCGGGGTTGAAGGTGATGGAGTCTGCTCCTGCCGAAGCATTGGCTTGCGTGATGGCTTCGCGTAAGGTGAAGCCGGCGTTGTCGTTGTCAGAGAGGGTATCGACAGTGAAGGTTGCTGCTTGGCTAGCTACGGGAACCACTGAAGCTGCCGCTAAGGAAAGACCTGCTCGCTTATGGAAGGATTTAATGGCGCAATCTCGTATCCAGAGGAAGAAGGAGAGTCGGCGTTGGCGGCCGGGGCTCTGTTTGTGGGAGGGGCTGCTGTTCTTAATAGAAGGCAAGTAGCGATTCATGCGTTGTTGTTGTTAAAATTAAAGTCGCGAAATTCACTCTCCAGAGATTCTGTGAGCTATGTGGAGTTGTTTGGAATGAGTTGGTGCATGTTACTGATTTGTCTCAGAAAAATTGTGGAGAGAATTTTTCTAAAATAGATAAGATTAGGAAAATATGTTGAGAGTTTTTTGTATTGCAAGATAAGAGATAGCTTTTTTGAAGAGGATGCGGGTGGATTTTCCTTGGGTTTGAGGCCAGTTCGTGAAGATCGCATTAACGAAATTTGTGGTTTCGATCCTGTCGAACGAACTCACCCATAGGCTAGTGAGCGAGGAGGAATGGAGGATCGGAGGGTTTTTTGGGAGCGATTGGGGGAGGAAATGGAAGATGCGTCACAAAGTACAAGCTATTTATGGGATGATCTCTAAGCTCCTTCTAATGAGCGAAGGTTCCATTACTTGTCCTAACTGCGATCACCGTTTTGAGCTTTCTGATGCTCTTCAAAGTGAGATTCGAGAGCAGTTGGAGGGCAAGCTGAAGGCAGAGTTTACGCAACGAGAAGTGGATTTGAAAAAAAAGGGGGAAGCTCTCAAAGAAAAGGCGACTCAACTAGCTAAGAATCAGGAAAAGGTTGATGATCTCGTGGCCGAAAAGCTTAAGAAACAGGCGGTGAAATTAGAGGCAGAGGCGGCTAAAAAAATAGAGGTTCGTTACAGTAATCAACTTAAGGAGTTACAAAATTCACTGAAAGAACAAGACCAAGAAGCAAAGAAAAAATTAATAGCAGCCGAGGCTAAGGCTGCAGCGAAAGCAACCGAGAAGGTGGAGGATCAGCTTAAGGAGTTGCAAGAAGCGGCGGTCGAAAAGGATGCGAGCTTGAAGGCTTTTCGAGAACAGGAGTTGGATCTTCGTAAAAAACAGCGAGAGCTGGCGAAGGAAAAAGAAGAGGTGGAAATTGTGATGCAGCGAAAACTGGATCAAGAACGGGAGACTATTGGAAAAGAAATTCAGGAAAAGTTAGGTGAACAACATCGTCTGAAAGAATTAGAGAAGGATCAAATGATTCGCAGTCTGAAGGCTTCGGTTGAGGAGATGAAGCGTAAGGCCGAGCAAGGTTCTATGGAGTCGCAAGGAGAGGCGCTTGAAGTGAATCTTGAGGAGCAGCTTCGGCAATCTTTTCCTCATGATGAGATTGCTCCCGTTTCAAAGGGGGTGCGTGGAGCGGACATTGTCCAAAATGTGCGCACTCCTCTGGCGCAAGATTGCGGGGTGATGCTATGGGAAACGAAGAATACGAAAGCTTGGAGTGATGGGTGGTTGAGTAAATTTAAGGATGACATGCAGGAGCAGCGGGCGGTGCTAGGAATTCTCGTTTCGGTCGCGTTACCTGCTAGCATTAAACGCTTTGGTCGTGTGGATGGAGTTTGGGTTTCTGATCCTGCTTCAGCGCTTTCGCTGGCTTTGGCTTTGCGCGAACAGCTTTTAGTCATGAATCGTGAGCAACTGGCTTCGGTTGGTAAAAACGAGAAGATGGAAATTCTATATCAGTATTTGGCAGGGACTCAATTTCAGCAGAAAATTAGTGGAATTGTAGAAGCTTTTGAGGCGATGCAGTTGCAGATTCTGCGTGAGAAGCGAGCGATGGAGAAGCAATGGAAAGAACGCGAAAAGCAGATCGAGCGAGTGGTGAAGAATACGGTGGGTCTCTATGGGGATATGCAGGGTATTATCGGAGGGCACATTCCAGAAATTCCTGCTTTGGAGCTGGAGGCTCCTACGGAGAGGTTATCGAAATCAGATTTTAAACTCGAAGAGTAGAATGATTTTTCTGGAAGGCGATGTGACCTTTCATCAGTCCGTCATCTTTCATTTAGGATCTTCAAGATGAGGTGAGACTTACTAGGTGAGGAGTAGATGTGAAGGGCTAGGGGACGATTTTGACAGTGTCGCCTAGGGAGAGGAGGTTCCAGATTTTGCGAACGTTGCCCCCGGGGACGCGGATGCATCCATGGGAGGCGGCGTAGCCAGGGACGTAGCCTTGATGAAATCCGAAGTCGCCGCAGCTGAGACGTTGGAAGTAGGGCATGGATGAGCCGTAGATGGTGGAGTTCCAGTGGCGATGGCGGTTGGTGACGACGAAGGTTCCAGTTCGAGTGCGATTGCCAGGTTTACCGGTGGAGACGCGAGTGGTGTAGATTTCTTTGTCGCCATCATAGATCCAAGCTCGTTGCTTGGAGAGATCGACGACGGCGCGGCGGGTGACTTCGGATGGTTCGCGGCCGAGCAGAATTTGCATCATGGGGATATCTGCGCGGCGGGCGGCCCAGCTGATGGGATACCAGTAATGATATCGGCCTCCGCGGGTGTAGAGGGCAGGGTCGGCGTCGTGTTCGAGGAGGAGGCGAGCGAGGTCGGTGTTGCCGCTGTCTGCGGCTAGGGCGATGGGGGTGAAACGGCCTGTTCGGGAGAGGGAAGATTTGGCGATGTTTTCGCTGGCGACTTGGTCGAGGAATTCTTGAGTGGGGTCTTCGTTGAAGGGGATGTTCGGGTCAGCACCTTTCTCTAACATGAGTTTGACGAGGGGGACGTCGAGTTTGGCGACGGCGAGGTGGAAGGCGGTTTGGCGCTCTTTGGTTAGAGCATTGGGGAGGGCTCCGGCTTCGAGGAGGCGGGAGGCGGCCCAGTGATTGTTGTGGCGGATGGCTGCTCCTAATAGGGTGTCGTTGGTGATGCCTTCGAGGGCGTTGGGGTCGGCTTGGTTGGCGAGGAGGAAGTCGATGACGTTGCGGTCGTCTTCGATGATGGCGGAGTAGAGAGGGCCGGTGGGGGTGGGAGAGCCGTGTTGGAGGAGGAGGGAGGCGAATTCAAATTCTCGCATTTCGAG
>CAZUEC010000121.1:0-5277 GCA_964618865.1 uncultured Roseibacillus sp.
CTTGTGATTCTGATTTTTTTGAAGGGAAAGGGTGAGCTTGCTATTGGATAACGAGGGGGCCGGTGATGAGGGCGGTGGATTCTTGCCAGTGGAGTGAGGGTAGGCTGTCGATGAAGGGGCCTTCTTCGGCTATGGCGATGAAATGTCCTTGGCGGTTTTTGACGAGGTCGAGACGGGTTCTGCTGTCGGGGTTTAAGTTCTGTTTTTGTTTTTTGAGCCAGTCTTTGTAGTCTTTGGGTTGGCAGAGGTTGAGTTCTGTCTTGTGACCGCTCTTGAGGGGGGTTGAGCTTTGCCAGATTGCGCCATTACTATCGAGGTAGTAAATTTTTTTAAGCGGGAAGTCGAAGGTGGAGGCGATGGTGGGTTGTGCAGTGGAGGAAAGAAGTTCAAGGCGACCTCGAGTGGATTGGACTGAGGTGATGAGGTGGCCGTATTCGGAGCGAGATTTGTACCAGTCACCGGTGAGGGAGAGGTTGTTCTTGTCTTCGAAGTTGATGCGGTAACGAGATTCGCCACCGGCATTGTTGGGGGTGATGCGAGCCCAGCGGGATTGGTCGAGTGCGACGGGAGAGATGATGGTGTTTTCTTTGGTGTTGAAGGAAGTTTTGAGAAGGACGCCGGTGCGTGCGATTTGCTGCTGCATGATGAAGGCGGTGTTTTCTTTTGGCTGTACTTCGATGAGAACGAGACGATGACCTTTTCCTCCAAATCCATCTTGAAAGATGATGATGATAAGTAAGAGGGCTGAGGCGACAAGGGAGATGAGAGGGGTGGTGAGGAAGAGGCGGTGACGTTGGCCAGTTTTGGCAAAGACAAATAGGTTAATCGGGCCGACGATAATGCCAAAGG
The DNA here is from genome assembly GCA_964618865.1 of uncultured Roseibacillus sp. GTDB lineage: Bacteria > Verrucomicrobiota > Verrucomicrobiia > Verrucomicrobiales > Akkermansiaceae > Roseibacillus. The sequence continues at coordinate 850 of CAZUEC010000121.1, forward strand.
CGATGAGAATGAGAATGAAGAAGACGGGGTTAAAGGATCGCTGTCCGAAGGTGTATTGGAGGGGCCAGCTGGAGGTGAGTTCGTTTCCGAAGATGGTTGCCTGGGGAGCGAGTTGACCTTTCTTGATTAGGTTTACGGTGAAGGTGGCATCGAGGAGAGCAGAAGTTGTGGGGAGGGTTAGGAGTTCTATTGAACCCCAAGTCCGGATCATTTTGTTAGGGTCGGATTGTTTTCCTTCGATTCCGAGGGTGGAGAAGGAGATGGAGGGTTGGGAGCGATAAATTATAAGACGTCCGCCTAGTCGATTCCATTTTAAGATGGCGTTTTTGGCACCGGGGGAGACTTTTCGCCAATCTTCGCTGGTGAGCATGATGACGTCGAAGCCATGGTAACCACGCCAGTCTTCGGTGAGGTTTTTTGGGAGGAATTTTCCTCCGAAATCACTGTTAGAACCATACCGAGAGGTGCCTGAGATGGCCGCGTCTAAAGGTCCTGAGTTGGGGGTGTCTAAGGTTTCGCTCATGAGTATGCATGGCCAATTGTGATTCTGGTCACTTTGCATTTCGACATGGCTTCCGGAGAGAGGGGGGCTGCCGGAAATAGAGAGTTCTAGGAGGAGAGGGCTTTCGGAGTGGATGGCGGTGACGAGGGGGACGAGAAACTCGACGTTCTTCTGGCGACCTGCCTCACAACTGAGGGAAAAACTGGAGGTGAGTCGGTTGGAGTCATCCCAAGAGTGGTCTTTGGAGGTGAAGTTGAAGGACCAAGAGACGGGGTATTTTTCGCCGTTGCGGGCGTTGACTCGGACGGCGAGATAGCCTGAAGAGGGGAGGGTCTCGCTCATTGCGGTGACGGCGAGACTGGTGCCGGTTTTTTGACTGTAGAGGCGATCGTAGAGTTGATGTTGGGCGATTAGGCTCTGAGTGGTGAGGCAGAGGCTAAAAAGAAGGAGAAGGTGATGAAGGTGGCGATGACGGTTCACGCGTTTAGGTGCTTTGCAGTGTTTTTGGAAGGCCTTCTGCTTGGGTGGGGACTTCGGCAAGAATTTTTTCGACGAGGTCGTTGTTGGTGAGTCCTTCGACGCGGGCGTTGTATTCTAGCAAAATACGGTGGCGCAAAACGGAAGGAGCGACAAAGCGGACGTCTTCAAAGGAGGCGTGGGTTCGTTCGTTTAGGAGGGCGTGGGCACGAGCGGCAGAGGCGAGGGAAAGGGCGGCACGAGGAGAAGCTCCGTATTTGATGGAAGTGGCTGCGGAAGATTGACCGGGGTGAGTGGCATCAACGAGACGAGCGATGTAGTTGGCGACGACGTCGGGGAGATAGATCCGTTTGACTAGGGCTAGGGTTTCCTCTAGGGCGTTGGTATCGAGTATGGGGCTGACTTCTGGTTCTTGGCCAAGGTCGCGAGTGGTGATGATTTTTTGAAGAGTGGAGACGTCGTTTCGGGTGACTTCTAATTTAAACAGAAAGCGATCCAGTTGGGCTTCGGGTAGGGGATAGGTGCCTTCGAGTTCGATGGGGTTTTGGGTAGCGAGAACAAAGAAGGGGGCGGGCAGTTGATGAGTGCTTCCTAAGACGGTGACGCGTCGTTCCTGCATTGCTTCGAGAAGTGCAGATTGGGTTTTGGGGGAGGCGCGGTTGATTTCGTCAGCAAGACAGAGGTTGGTAAAGATGGGGCCTTCTTGAAATACGAATTCGCGGCGGCCATCGACTTCTTGGAGGACGGGGTTGCCGGTGATGTCTCCGGGGAGGAGGTCGGGGGTGAACTGGATTCGTTTGGTGTCGAGAGAGAGAAGTTTGGAGAGGGTTTTCACCAATTCAGTTTTTCCCAGACCTGGGAGGCCTTCTAAGAGAATATGACCTCGAGCGAGAAGCCCGGTGACGACGAGTTCGACGAGTTCTTCTTGGCCAAAAATAACGTTGTTTAACCCTGTGGTGAGGGAGCGAACGTGTTTGCTGGCGCTGATAATTTCGGATTCGGATGCGTGATCCATTGAGGAAAGCATGCGAGTTCGATCGCGATTGGTCAATGTCGGCTTGGCGCAGAAGCAAAGTTGTGCCATTGAAGGGGACGACTATGACATTTCTCTGGGCCGTTTCTGTTCTCCAAGCGACGAATCAAGTTCGTGAATTTTTGATTAATGGAGGGCCATTTATGGCTGCAATTATTCTGTGTTCTATTGTGGCGCTAGCGGTCACGGTGATGAAGTTGATGACTTTGCGGAAGGATCGGATTATTCCGGATAAGATGGTGAGTGAGGTTGAACGTTTTGATGAGTACCTTGAAAACGATAATTTAGCGGAGTTAGAAGGGGAGTTTCGGGCTGGGAATCATGTGCTTTCTCGGCTTTGTATGGTGGCTATTCGCAATGCGGGTCGGAGTCAGATCGAGGTCCAAGAAGCGGTGCAATCCTCTGCCCGTGAGGAGATTGTAAAGTTGAATGGTGGGCTGCCGGTTTTGGAGGTGGTGATTACGATTGCTCCTCTCTTGGGGCTATTGGGAACTGCGAGTGGGCTGACGATTGTTTTTCGGGAGTTTGGGGCAGACGCGGATTATTCGCAGCTTTCTAAGGGAATTGCGGTGGCTTTGAGTACTACGATTGCTGGTTTGGCGGTGGCGGTTCCTTCTGTGATTGCGCATAGTTACTTTTCGCGTCAGATCGAGACGATGGCTGCTCGTTTGGAGGTGGTTTTAAGTAAGGTGGTCTCGGCTTGTCATCAGCATGTCTTTTTTAAGCGGGGGGGAGAAAGTTAATGGAGCTCTACCGTCCTCAACGTAAGGCTTACAATGTGCCGATCGTGCCTTTGATCGATATTTTGGCGATTTTGTTGATTTTTGTGATTGTCACTTCTACTCGCAAGAAAACGCGGCCGGTGGTGTCGATCAATTTGCCAACGGTTAAGGAGGTGGCGACGACGCAGTTGAGTGTGGAACGTTCGGTGCTGACTTTGACTCCGGAGGGGGAAATTTTGCTCGAGAATGTGCCGGTGCCGGAAGGAGAATTGACTGATTACCTGCGGGCTTTTCAAACTGTTAATCCTGGCCGGAAGTTGGAGTTAGAGGCGGATGAAGGTTCTTCTATTGGCCAGCTCTTTAAGGTTTGGGAGGCGTTGAGCGAGGTTGGAATTGAGTTCAAAGAGGTTCCAGCTCGAATCAAGTTGGCACCGGAGGGAAAATAATATGGTGCTAGATATCAAACAGTATGGGGATCCGATTCTGCGAAAAAAATGTCGTCGAGTGGACGAGGTGACTGATGAGATTCATCAGTTGGCAGAAGATATGATTGAGACCATGATCGATGCCAGTGGAGTGGGGTTGGCTGCGCCGCAGATAGGAATTGATCTGAGGCTGGCGGTGGTCGATGTCTCTCACGATCCGGAATCGATTAGTTATTTAAAGGTGGATGGGAAGGTTGCTTCTCTTGAAGATCTGATGCCTTTGGTTTTTATCAATCCGGAGTTAGAATTTGGGACTGAAAAGGAGGCTTCGCGGGAGGGTTGCCTGAGTATTCAGGGGATTCAATCTGAGGTGAAACGTCCGATGGATGTGGTTGCGACTCTGGAGTTGTTGGATGGAAAGACGATTCAGATCGAAACGGATGGTTTGTTGGCGCGGGCGATTCAGCATGAGACGGATCATTTGAATGGGGTTCTTTTTACGGATCGAGTGCCGCCAGCGACTAAGATTTCCCTTAAACGGAAGCTCAGACGGTTACAGGAAGAAAATGAGTAGGTCATGTCGAAGTTTTCTCGATGAACTCTTGGATTCTGAAGAGGCAACGGCTAATACTTGGGCGAAAGGAAAAATTAGCATTTGGATAATAGTCTGTCTTTTGCTAGTTATTTAATCAAACCACTTATTCAAGATGTCTCAAGGTAAAAGTATATTTTCAGCCCCTAATGGTTCTAATGGAGAAGCGCCGGATAACCCATTTGCGAGTCTCGGTACTGGGGCGCAAAAAGGGGGAGGGGCAGCGAGTCCTGCGAGTCCTTTCGCTGCTGCTGCCGAGACCACTCCGGCAGTTGAGCCTGAATCGCCGTTTGGCTTTGCGGCGGAAGAAGCTTCTCCACAGGCTAAGGCTCCCGAGAAGAGTAATCCTGTCGCGCAGCCTCCTGCGGAAGATAATCCTTTCCTTTCCGCCTCTTCGGCGACTCCTCCACAAGCGGAGAGTTCTGCTCCTTTGGGGACTGAGACTGATGCTGCGAGTTCTCCTTTTACTTCCGAAAGTTCGTTTGAAGCTGGAGCTCAACCCAGTGGAGGTGCGTTTTCGGCGGGTGACAATCCGCTTTCCTCTGCTAGTTCTGAAGCTGGGTCAGCTCAAAACAAGCAGTCTCGTCCTGCAGGAGGTTTTGGTTCTCCGCAAGCCGCAGCACCTGCTGCTGAGCCTGCTCCCGTGATGTCGACACCACCGGCAGCGGCACCACCGG
>CAZUEC010000121.1:5377-6446 GCA_964618865.1 uncultured Roseibacillus sp.
CACCACCGGCAGCGGCACCACCGGTGGCAGTAGCTGCTTCTTCGCCTTCTCCTGGACCAAGTTCACCAACAGGGACTCCGTCGACTCGTCAGTTGGAGCTCCGTGCTATTTTTGGTGTTGAAGGCGAGATGACTCGCGATGAAATTTTGACTCGTGCCAAGGCTTTGCCTGGTATTCGGGAGGTGACTGTTGTTGGTCCTGCTGAGAATGCGGCGGTGCAGACAATGGGTGAAGTGATGGCTCGCTTTGGATTCGGAGGAGCTGGTGCTTGGCAGATGAGTTGTTCTGGTGGAATCGTTGATTTTGTTTCGGCGGAGCGTGCTACGATTGCTGTGCTGCGTGAAGGTCGCTATGCTGCAGGAGTGTGGGAAACACTCATGATTGTGACAAGAGAGCTGGGTAAGCTTTCTTAATGAACCTGACTGCGGTCTTTCAATGAAATGGCTAATTTACTGAAGCTGGTCTGTCTTGGCGGGTCAGTTCAAGAGGCTGTATATTTCATGAAAGCCCAAGCTGAGTTTTTCGGTGGGGTAGAAATTCACAAGGGTAAGGTTGGTGGGGTGGAGGTGTTGCGGTTTGAGGCGATTTTCGTTTCAGAGCGTGAGAGGCAGCCGTTTTCGCTTTTTTCTTTGGCGGAGGTTCCAGATTTTCGAGGAGTCTATCAGTTGTTGCTTGCGAATGCGCATGGGGCAATTGCCCTTATTCCGGCTGATGTGAGTCGAATTCCTGATGCTCGAGAGGTTGTGATTCCTCTCTATCAAATGATGGAGGAGCGGAGGAAGGAAGATGAGGAGCTTCCGGTCATTGTGCAATATCACTGGGATGGGCAGGGTTCTGCTCCTTCGGCAGAAGGGTTAGATCGGGCACTCGGGGTGAATCCTCAGTTGGTGGAGCGGGTTTTTACACGTGCGGACTCTGATTCGTCTGCGCAGGTTGCGGGAACTTTAGCTCTGTTGAAAAAGGCTGTAGACGAAGGAGAGTCTGCGAGTCTCTGACGGTTTGTGGGGAACAGGATTTAGACCATTTTTCAAAAGTCTATTGGTCTATCGAGTTTTTTTAAGGTTTGAAA
>CAZUEC010000122.1:0-6341 GCA_964618865.1 uncultured Roseibacillus sp.
TTCAAACCTTAAAAAAACTCGATAGACGAATAGACTTTTGAAAAATGGTCTAACCCCCTTCCTCCTGACCTCCAACGGATCCCCGTTCACTCACTATAGAAAGCATCGCCACACCCGCTCAAAAGTGTGCCGCACTACAAACCAAGTCCTTGAAGGACAAACTCTCCCCTAAAGCAATCCAACTTCCCGCAGTAAAGAGAACCCTCTCACCTCAACAACTGCGCAATTTGCACCGAATTCAACGCCGCGCCCTTCTTAACCTGATCTCCCACCACCCAAAGAGCCAAAGCATTATCTAACACCCTGTCCATCCGAATCCGCCCTACCAAGCAATCATCCTTACCAGAAGTATCAAGCGGAGTCGGATACAAAGCCTCTTCAGGATCGTCACAGAGAATCACCCCCGGAGTCGAATCACCGTAGACTGCCCGCGCAGCCTCCACTGTCACCGGCTTTTCAAATTGCGCCGAAATCGAAACCGAATGCGAACGATGCACAGGAACCCGCACGCACGTACTCGTCACCTTAAGATCAGGAAGAGCCAAAATTTTCCGCGCCTCATTAAACATCTTATGCTCCTCCTTAGTGTAGCCCCCTTCCTCAAAAACATCAACGTGTGGAATCACATTGGAAGCAATTTGGTGAGGATAAACCTCTTTTTGAATATCACCCCCATTAGCCAAAGCATTAATCTGTGAATCCAACTCCACAATTCCAGCAGCTCCCGAACCAGAAACCGCTTGATAAGAGGACGCAATAATCGACTTCAACCCAAAAGCCCGATGCAAAGGAGCCAAAGCCATCAGCGATATGATCGTCGTGCAATTAGGATTCGCAATAATCCCCTTGGGTAAAGAGCGCACCGCTTCCGGATTGATCTCAGGAACAATCAAAGGAACCTCTGGATCCATGCGAAAGGCAGAAGAATTATCAATCACCACTGCCCCAGCTGCTGCCGCATGCGCTGCAAACTCCTCCGAAATACCACCTCCGGCCGCGAAAAAAGCAATATCAACTCCCGCAAAAGCCTCCGCAGTCAACTTCTCAACAACCAACTCTTCTCCTCGAAAAGTAATCGTCTTCCCCGCCGATCGCGCAGAAGACAAAAGAGTAAGCTGAGAAAAAGGCAACTCTTGCTCAGCAATACAACTGAGCATTTCTCTACCAACCGCACCGGTGGCACCAACAATCGCAATATGGGGTGGCTGCGTCATGAAACGCTGCGCAGAGTAGTGAATGTTCGCTCCGATGCAACCTCGAGCATCAAGATTATCAGAACCAATTGAAATCCCAAATTCTTCCCCCTCAACTCACTGATACAGTCAGAGAAAACTCATAAACCACTTGCCAATAATTAAGAAAAAAGTAGTGTCCGTGTTTGCAAAACTAGATAAACAATCCCGTTTGCTCAACAATCAGGTAATTACTATTATGAAGAAAGCTATCATCTTACTCTCTCTCGTCACTGCTGCCCTCGCCCTCAATTCTTGCTGTGGCGGTAGCGCAGCAGCTCCCATCTCTAGCCCAACTACTTATCTTGCTCCTGTTAAGTAATTAAACCACTCTCTGGCGTAGGTACTTCAACCTCGCTAAGGTAAAACCAATAAACATCAAATAACGAATATGAAAGTTGCAAAGATTGTTGCTGTTCTCGTAGCCCTTGCCGGCTTTGCTCTCACCTCCTGTGGCGGTGGTAGTGCACCGGCTCCAATTGCTCCTGCCGCTATCCCTAGCGTCACTATTGGCAAGTAAAGCTATCGAAAATTTAGTAAATTGTTCAAGCTGGAGCCTTGCAAAGGGCTCCAGCTTGTTTTTTGATACTGGTCACAGACGTCCAAACCGGCGTAAATAACACACACCGATAATGAAATTAGTTTTCCAAATCACAATGGCAGTTGCTCTAGCAGCTGGAGCCCTCAATCTAACTTCCTGCTCCAAAGGCTGCTGCACCGGAGAGGATCCCGTTCCCGGCTTACGCCCCTTCCCCAACTTCAACGAGCCCGCTCCCGTAGTAGATTACTCTAAGTAAAATTACCCCTTTCCTCTTTTTACGAAAAAGGCTGCGACAACACTCGCAGCCTTTTTTTATCCCCCTCACTCTGAGTTTAACATTTCATCGTTTCCTTCATCCTCAGTAATGGTTAGGCTTCTCGCTAATCATCATGGACAAGAAACTCATTCTCTACCTCCTTATTCTCATTGGACTCATTGTCGCCACCGTCATCTCCACTCAATCCTCCAAAAACACAACCCGCGACACTTCACTCACCAGCGAGCAAATTGACCTCCTCCTAGATACCGGTTACTTCGACCTCGACTCAAATAAAGGCAACCTCATGCCTCTTTATGAAGAAGAACAAAAACTCACCCCAAAAGAATTAGGCGATGGCGAAAAGCCTTCACCAGAACTCCTCACCGCCTACAACAAATACCTCGGAGAAAGCGAAGGCACCAGCCCCATCATCACCTTCATCCTCTTCATCGTAACCGGAATCTTCACCGGCTTCCTCATTGTCACCTACCTCCTCCCAAACCTAGTCCAACGTGCCTCGGAAGAAGTCTATGGCTCCACCGAAAAAGTTGGAGCTCCCGACACCCTCACCCAAGCACAAGCAAACGTCGCTCAAGGCAACTGGGATCAAGCCATAGCCAACTACCAACAAGCGGCAGAAGAAGATCCTTCTAACCGCCTACCTTGGATAGAAATTGCCATGCTCCAAAAAGAAAGACTCGAAAACCCAACTCTAGCCTTACAAACCCTCAATCAAGCCCTTGCCCGTGGAAATTGGCGCGAAAATGATGAAGCCTTCTTCATGTTCCGTAAAATCGACATCTACGAAAACGATCTCAAAGAACGTCCGAAATCCATCTCCCTCTTACGAGACATCATCGAACGCTTCCCTCAAACTCGACACTCCGCAAACGCAAATCATAAACTTCATGAACTCGGAGAATCATGAACCCCAATTCAGCTCTCCCACCCCTGGGACGCTGCCCACTGCTACTCCCCTTCCTAGGAGCGATCTTTGGAAACCTCACTGCTGAATTCTCCCTCTGGCCCCTTTTGGTCTTTCTCATCGTTACCAGCATCTATGGAGGACTTCTTCTCAACAATCCCCCCCTCATCGCCGGAGCACTTACAGCACTACTCATGGCATGCTGGCACAATAAAAACATACAAAACCAAAACAACCTCGCCTCCCTCCTCGCCAAAAAACACGAAATACAACTCAAAGGCACACTAATAGAAACCAATTCCTCTGGAATCATCCGACGATTATTTCGGACCGAATCAAAAGCCCTCCTCACTTTAGAAAACCTTCCCGAAAACTTCAAAACCGGTCAAAAACTCCTCTTAACCGGGCACCCCATCCGACCACAAAAAGCCCGCAACCCCACCTCCTGGAATCCTCAAAAAACCCTCTGGAAACGTGGAATCGCTGGCTCTATCCAAGTCACCTCAACCCAAAATATAGGTTGGTCCCAAGGACTCCCCCTTCTTCGTGGCTGGGCCGAAGACTGCCGCCAACGACTTCTCCCACGCCTCACCAAAGGCATTCAACAACAAGCTGCCCGAGACCTAATACGTGGGATCACTCTCGGCGAAAGAGCCAAAGAAAGCCGCGTTTTTGACAACTTCCGCAAAACCGGCACCATGCATATTTTCGCCGTCAGCGGCCTTCACGTCGGACTACTTGCCCTCATCATTTCCTCAACCGGAAGAATCCTGAGAATTCCCCCTCGCCCTCTTTTCTGGCTCATAATTTTTTCCATGTTCACCTACGCCTTCATCACAGGCCTTCGCCCTCCAGCTCTCCGAGCCTCCTTAATGGGAACCCTCTTCCTAGGACGATTCCTACTCCTACGCCGACCCTCAACAATCAACAACCTCTTCGCCGCCGCATTAATCGTTCTCACCATTGATAGCTTTCAACTCTGGCAAACTGGATTCCAACTCAGCTTCTTCGTCGTCGCAGTCATTCTGATAATAGAACCTCACCTCTGGAAACCAATCGCCCCCCTCCTCGACCACGACCCCTATCTCCCCAAATCATTATGGAACCGCTGCCAAATCATCACTCATTGGACACGCAATAAAATCGGTAAAATGTTCACCGTCTCACTAGCTGCTTGGACCGGCTCCGCCCCACTCAGCATTTTCTACTTTGGCTGGTTCACTCCCATTGCCGCCCTCGCCAGCATCTGGATGGTCATGATTGCCTTTCTCATCCTCGCCCTCGCCTTCTTAAGCCTCGCAATCGGAAGCCTCATTCCAGCCGCAGGCAATCAACTCAACTCCTGCAATGGTCACCTCGCATTACTCGGAAAAAATTCCGCAGAAACCATCTCCCATTTACCAGGAGCCTGGACTCGAATCGACCCACCCGCACCATGGCGAAATGGCCTCTGCATCTTCGATATAAATTACGGAGGAGCTGCCATTCATCTCGACATAGGAGGAGGCACACTCATCGACGCCGGGAACAAAGCCAACTTTTGGTTTGAAGTGCAACCCGCCCTTCAAAAACACAACCTAAATTGTGATTCCATCATCGCCACCCACAATGACTCCAAACACATCGCCGGACTTCGCTCCGCAATCAACTACTACCCAATCAAACAAGCCCTCATTCCAATCGAATCTCACCGCAACAGCCTCGCCTCCCTCGTCACTACCGCCCAACAAAATCAAATCACCCTTCACCAAGCCCAAGAAAACGCTATTTTCACCCTCAACCCCCACACCCACCTCGAAATCCTCTCTCCAGGCAACAACCACATGAGCCGAGCAGACGATCGTGGCCTCATCCTCCTCCTTCACCTCCATCAGTGGCGTATCCTCATCACCGGCGATGCCGGATACGAAACCGAAACATCCCTCCTAGCAAGCAAACGCAACCTCTCCGCAGACATCTGGATTTGTGGCCGCAATCGAAAAGACAGCATGGGCCAAGACCCCTTTATCCACGCCATCAATCCCAAAGTCATCATCGCCACCGAAAAATCATATCCCGCTAGCGAACAAATTCCACCCACTTGGCGAAGATGGCTAGAAAGCAAAAAAATTAAATTCTTCAGTCAAAAAGAACACGGAGCAGTCTTTGTCCGCCCTTCCAAAAAGCAACTCATCATCAGCAGCTATCTCAGTAAGAAAAAAGTCATTCTAAAGAACTAACACAATAAAGAGCCTGAAGACTCTTTCCCTCCGACTCCCATTGAAGCTGAAAATCTGACTTAGGATCGAAAAAATTTTCCGGAAACTCAGTGACTCGAAGCCGAGCAAAATTTGCCAACTCCTCCTCAGCCCATTCAAAATACTCCTCGTGATCAGTCTTAAAAATAAAGACCCCCTTAGGCACTAACAAATTAGAAACCGTCTCTAAAAACTCCTGTTGAATCAACCGCCGCCGATGATGCTTCACCTTAGGCCAAGGATCAGGACAAATGAGATGAAGTCTAGAAACCGAATGACGCGGCAATAACCACTCAGCAGTATAAGTCGACTCCAAACGTAAAACCTTCAAATTCGTAAGACCACGCTTCTCCGCACCTCGACAAGTTTTCTTCACGCGACCCAAAAGCCGCTCCACCGCCAAAAAATTTCGATCAGGAAAATGCTCCGCCAAAGCCAAGGTATATGACCCATCCCCCGATCCTAAATCAACTTCAAGAGGAGCCCCATTCTCAAAAATATCCTCAGGGCTTAAACGAGAAAAATAATCCTCAGGAACAAACTCATGAGAAAAAGGCGGTCGGAAACAAGGCTCAGTCACAATCGAAAGTAAAACCGAAAACCCGGATGAAGACATTGAAAAGCTTAAAACACCCTACTTCAGCTTTTCTCTTAACGTCAGACGAGTAATCCCTAACCAACGTGCCGCTTTCGACTGATTTCCCCCACTTCGTTCCAAAGCCGCCTGAATCACCGCCTCTTCTGCTTGCGAAACCACCGCCCGAAACGCCCTCCCCTCCCCAGACTCTTCCGCCTCATCAACCGCTAAATTCGCAAGCTCTTGCAAAGAACCCCCCCCCTCTTTTTCTCTTCAACCAAAAACTCTCGCACATCGTCCAAACCAATCAATAAATCTCGCCGCTTCAAAAGCGCTCTTCGCAACACATTCTGAAGTTGACGAACATTCCCCGGCCAAGACTGACGCGCAAGGCACGAAACCGCCTCACATGAAATCTTCCCCTCCACCTTCAACTCCTCACTCATTTCCGCAAGAAAGTGCTGGGTCAATCGCTCAACATCACCCAAACGATCCCGCAAAGGCGGCAGAACCAAACTCGTCACCTGCAAACGATAAAATAAATCCTCTCGAAAAGTCCCCTCCTCCACC